>NZ_JAHLQZ010000009.1:0-58876 GCF_018919505.1 Citrobacter sp. S55_ASV_140 | reverse complement strand
AACGCGTGGCCGATGTTGTCGGCTGACGAGGAGCGGGCGCTGGCTGAAAAGCTGCATTACCAGGGCGATCTGGAAGCAGCTAAAACGCTGATCCTGTCTCACCTGCGCTTTGTTGTTCATATTGCTCGTAACTACGCGGGCTATGGCCTGCCGCAGGCGGATCTGATTCAGGAAGGTAATATCGGCCTGATGAAAGCCGTGCGCCGTTTCAACCCGGAAGTGGGTGTGCGCCTGGTTTCTTTCGCCGTGCACTGGATCAAAGCTGAGATCCATGAATATGTTCTGCGTAACTGGCGTATCGTGAAAGTCGCGACCACTAAAGCACAGCGTAAGCTGTTCTTTAACCTGCGTAAGACCAAGCAGCGTCTGGGTTGGTTCAACCAGGACGAAGTTGAAATGGTGGCTCGTGAGCTGGGTGTTTCCAGCAAAGACGTGCGCGAAATGGAATCCCGTATGGCGGCGCAGGACATGACGTTTGATATGTCTTCAGACGACGAGTCTGACAGCCAGCCGATGGCGCCGGTTCTGTATCTGCAGGATAAATCCTCTAACTTTGCCGATGGCATTGAAGAAGATAACTGGGAAGATCAGGCCGCGAACAAACTGACTCACGCAATGGAAGGTCTGGACGAACGTAGCCAGGATATCATCCGCGCCCGTTGGCTGGACGAAGACAACAAGTCGACGTTGCAGGAACTGGCCGATCGCTACGGCGTTTCCGCTGAACGTGTTCGTCAGCTTGAAAAGAACGCCATGAAAAAACTGCGCGCGGCGATCGAAGCGTAATCTTCGCGCATTGCCAATGAACCCTCGAATGTGAATTCGGGGGTTTTGTTTTTTGTAGGCCGGATAAGGCGTTTACGCTGCCATCCGACAACACCTTTGCCCGATGGCGCTTTGCTTATCGGACCTACGACCTTTCCTCCCCTCCCCAGACACGAATTTGTTATCTGGATGTAAATTTAGCTATTCCAAAATAATAAAAATCGGGTATGTTTTAGCAGAGTATGCTGCTAAAGCACGGGTGGCTATCCAATAATCGAAATAAAGTGCTGAACAACAACATCACAACACACGTAATAACCACAATAATGGGGATTGTCAGGATGAATATGAAGGGTAAAGCGTTATTGGCAGGATGTATCGCCCTGTCTTTGAGCAATATGGCGTTTGCTAAGGATATTAAAGTGGCCGTTGTCGGCGCAATGTCCGGTCCGGTAGCGCAGTATGGCGATCAGGAGTTTACTGGCGCAGAGCAGGCGATTGCGGATATCAACGCCAAGGGCGGGGTGAAAGGTGACAAACTGGTCGTGGTGAAATATGACGATGCCTGTGACCCGAAACAAGCGGTAGCGGTCGCGAACAAAGTGGTCAACGACGGGATTAAATACGTTATCGGCCATCTGTGCTCATCTTCTACCCAGCCCGCGTCAGATATCTATGAAGATGAAGGCATTCTGATGATTACCCCGGCAGCGACGGCGCCGGAGCTGACCGCGCGTGGTTATAAGCTGGTGATGCGCACCACCGGCCTGGATTCCGATCAGGGGCCAACTGCCGCCAAATACATTCTGGAAAAAGTGAAGCCGCAACGCATTGCCATCATTCACGATAAGCAGCAGTACGGTGAAGGTCTGGCGCGTGCGGTGCAGGACGGCCTGAAGAAAGGCAACGCCAACGTGGTGTTCTTTGACGGGATTACCGCCGGTGAAAAAGACTTCTCGACGCTGGTAGCGCGCCTGAAGAAAGAGAATATCGATTTCGTTTACTACGGTGGTTATCACCCGGAAATGGGGCAGATCCTGCGTCAGTCTCGTGCTGCTGGTCTGAAAACCCAGTTTATGGGTCCGGAAGGGGTAGCGAACGTGTCGCTGTCTAACATTGCGGGTGAGTCTGCGGAAGGCTTACTGGTAACCAAGCCGAAGAACTACGACCAGGTGCCAGCGAACAAACCGATTGTGGATGCTATCAAGGCCAAGAAACAGGATCCAAGTGGCGCATTCGTGTGGACCACTTACGCCGCGCTGCAATCCTTGCAGGCCGGTCTGAACCAGTCTGACGATCCGGCTGAAATTGCCAAGTACCTGAAAGCAAACTCAGTAGAAACCGTAATGGGGCCGCTGTCCTGGGACGAGAAGGGCGATCTGAAAGGCTTCGAATTCGGCGTGTTTGACTGGCATGCTAATGGTACGGCGACAGACGCCAAGTAATTGAGTGCCGAGTGGCGGCTTCGCCTTACCCGGCCTACATACCTGGAAAATTGCGAGGTGGTTTTTTATTTTTTGCTCCCAGCATGTAGGCCGGATAAGCGTCAGCGCCATCCGGCTTTTTTATCTTTTTTCCCAGCCATCCGCCTGGGCTGTAAAGCCTAACGCCTGCATAAACGCGGCCATCACGCTGCGGTCTTCAACGCCTACATCTGCCATCCACCATGAACTCACACTTGGGTTTTCACGGATCACCTCTTCGATCAAATACTGCCCGACGCCGCGACGACGGGTGATTTCACGTACGCGCAACGAATCCAGAGCACCTTGTGTGCCGCTCAGGGTGACACGTACTGCGCCTAACAGACGCTCGTTAAAACGCGCGGCGTAGATCCGGTGCGTTTCATCTACGCTTAATGATGAGGCGGAATATTCCGGCCAGATTTTGCCCAGATCAATCAGATCCTGAGCGCTAAAGTTGTTTAAACGAACGATGGTCAGCTTCATTAGCAGCATGTCCAAATCACAAAAGATGAGATCAGTGTACCGAAATAATTCGCCCGGATGCTTTCTCTTTTTTATGCGATTAACCAGGTTAATAGTTTTGCGACAACGGTAATGACAGTTTGAAACATTAGAGATTGAAAAACAGGCAGGATAATACCCTGGAATGCAGCATTTTATTCCGCTCTTTGTACCGTTATTTTATGCTGACAAACGTGCTTTTTTTTGTTTATCTATAGTGAAAAGCAGAATATTATCTTTTCTTAATCGACTGAAATATAGAGATTTTAGTCTGATTTTGCTTAAAAAACTGCGCTAACCCATTAATGAGACTGGTAAAAATAGTGCAGTTCAAAAAAAGCACAGTCTGCTTTTTAACCACATAAATACAAAATATTAATTACGTCACGAATGGGGATTCAGTTAATGAAACGGAATGCGAAAACAATCATCGCAGGGGTGATAGCACTGGCAATGTCGCATGCTGTCATGGCAGAAGATATCAAGGTGGCTGTTGTCGGGGCGATGTCGGGTCCGGTCGCGCAGTGGGGTGATATGGAATTTAATGGCGCACGTCAGGCCATTAAAGATATCAATGCCAAAGGCGGGATCAAAGGCGACAAGCTGGTGGCCGTGGAATATGACGATGCTTGCGATCCAAAACAGGCCGTTGCCGTAGCAAACAAAATCGTCAACGACGGTATTCAGTATGTTATTGGCCACCTGTGCTCATCTTCGACTCAGCCAGCGTCAGACATCTATGAAGACGAAGGGATCCTGATGATTTCCCCGGGCGCCACTAACCCGGAACTGACCCAGCGCGGTTACGCACACATTATGCGTACTGCGGGTCTGGACTCCTCTCAGGGACCAACCGCCGCGAAATACATTCTGGAGAAGGTGAAGCCGCAGCGCATCGCCATCATCCATGATAAACAGCAATACGGCGAAGGCCTGGCGCGTTCGGTGCAGGACAGCCTGAAAGCGGGCAAAGCCAACATCGTCTTCTTTGATGGCATCACCGCCGGGGAAAAAGATTTCTCTGCGCTGATTGCCCGTCTGAAGAAAGAAAATATCGACTTCGTCTATTACGGCGGCTACTACCCGGAAATGGGGCAAATGCTGCGCCAGGCGCGATCCGTTGGCCTGAAAACGCAGTTTATGGGGCCAGAGGGGGTGGGTAATGCCTCTCTGTCTAACATCGCCGGTGATGCCGCAGAAGGCATGCTGGTGACGATGCCAAAACGCTATGACCAGGATCCGGCGAATAAAGCGATTGTCGATGCGCTCAAAGCTGACAAGAAAGATCCAACCGGACCGTACGTGTGGATCACTTATGCAGCCGTCCAGTCACTGGCGAGCGCAATGGATCGCAGCGGAAGCAAAGAGCCGCTGGATCTGGTGAAAGATCTGAAAGCACACGGGGCTGATACCGTGATTGGGCCGCTGAAATGGGACGAAAAAGGCGATTTGAAGGGATTTGAGTTTGGTGTCTTTCAGTGGCACGCAGATGGTTCATCAACCGTTGCGAAGTAATACCTGAAGACGAGTTATCCCACCGCCCGTGCAAAACGGGCGGGTTAAGAAAGGTTACCTTATGTCCGAGCAGTTCCTCTATTTCTTGCAGCAGATGTTTAACGGCGTCACGCTGGGAAGCACCTACGCGCTGATCGCCATCGGTTATACGATGGTGTACGGCATTATTGGCATGATCAACTTCGCCCATGGCGAGGTGTATATGATCGGCAGCTATGTCTCCTTTATGATCATCGCTGCGCTAATGATGATGGGGATTGATTCCAGTTGGCTACTGGTCGCGGCGGGTTTCGTCGGCGCGATTGTGATTGCCAGCGCCTACGGCTGGAGTATTGAACGGGTGGCGTATCGGCCCGTGCGCAGCTCCAAGCGCTTGATCGCGCTGATTTCCGCTATCGGGATGTCCATCTTCCTGCAAAACTACGTCAGCCTGACGGAAGGTTCACGCGACGTGGCGCTGCCCAGCCTGTTTAACGGCCAGTGGACTGTCGGCAGTAGTGATAACTTCTCTGCATCTATCACCACTATGCAGTTGGTTATCTGGATTGTAACCTTCCTCGCGATGCTGGCACTGACGCTGTTTATCCGCTATTCGCGTATGGGACGTGCCTGCCGCGCCTGTGCGGAAGATCTGAAAATGGCCAGCCTGCTCGGCATTAACACCGACCGTGTGATTGCGCTGACCTTTGTGATCGGTGCGGCAATGGCGGCGGTTGCGGGCGTGCTGCTCGGTCAGTTCTATGGCGTAATTAACCCTTACATCGGCTTTATGGCCGGGATGAAAGCCTTTACCGCGGCGGTACTGGGCGGCATTGGCAGCATTCCTGGCGCGATGATTGGCGGCCTGATTTTGGGCGTTGCCGAAGCGCTTTCCTCTGCTTATCTGAGTACGGAATACAAAGACGTGGTGTCGTTCGCGTTGCTGATTCTGGTACTGCTGGTGATGCCGACCGGTATCCTGGGTCGTCCGGAGGTAGAGAAAGTATGAAACCGATGCATTTTGCAATGGCGCTGCTCTCTGCCGCCATGTTCTTCATCCTGGCGGGCGTCTTCATGGGCGTCCAGTTAGAGCTGGACGGCACCAAACTGGTGGTGGACACCGCTGCGGATATCCGCTGGCAGTGGGTGTTTATCGGCACTGGCGTCGTGTTTCTTTTCCAACTGTTGCGTCCGGCGTTCCAGAAAGGTCTGAAGAGCGTCTCCGGGCCGAAGTTTATTCTGCCAGCGATTGACGGCTCCACCGTTAAACAGAAACTGTTTCTGGTGGCGCTGCTGGTGATTGCCGTGGCATGGCCGTTTATGGTCTCGCGCGGCACGGTCGATATCGCCACGCTGACGATGATTTATATCATCCTCGGCCTCGGCTTAAACGTGGTGGTGGGGCTTTCCGGCCTGCTGGTGCTGGGCTACGGCGGCTTCTATGCCATCGGCGCTTATACCTTTGCGCTGCTGAACCACTATTACGGCCTCGGTTTCTGGACCTGTCTGCCGCTGGCGGGGCTGGTTTCTGCCGCTGCGGGGTTCCTGCTCGGCTTCCCGGTCCTGCGTCTGCGCGGTGATTATCTGGCGATTGTGACCTTAGGCTTCGGCGAAATCGTCCGTATCCTGCTGCTCAACAACACCGAAATCACCGGCGGCCCGAACGGTATTAGCCAGATCCCGAAACCTACTTTTTTCGGTCTTGAGTTCAGCCGCAGCGCGCGTGAAGGCGGCTGGGATACCTTCAGCAACTTCTTTAACGTGAAGTATGACCCGTCCGATCGCGTGATTTTCCTCTATCTGGTGGCGCTGCTGCTGGTGGTGTTCTCGCTGTTTGTCATCAACCGTCTGCTGCGCATGCCGCTGGGACGTGCGTGGGAAGCGCTGCGTGAAGATGAAATCGCCTGCCGTTCGCTGGGCTTAAATCCTACACGCATCAAGCTGACCGCCTTTACCATCAGCGCCGCGTTCGCGGGTTTTGCCGGCACGCTGTTTGCCGCGCGGCAGGGTTTTGTCAGCCCGGAATCGTTCACCTTTGCCGAGTCGGCCTTTGTGTTGGCGATTGTGGTACTGGGTGGAATGGGCTCGCAGTTTGCGGTCATTCTCGCAGCTATCCTGCTGGTGGTGTCACGCGAACTGATGCGTGATTTCAATGAATACAGCATGTTAATGCTGGGTGGTTTGATGGTACTGATGATGATCTGGCGTCCGCAGGGCTTGTTACCGATGACCCGTCCGCAGTTGAAGCTGAAAAACGGGGAAGCAAAAGGAGAGCAGGCATGAGTCAGCCATTATTATCCGTTAACGGCCTGATGATGCGCTTCGGCGGTCTGCTGGCGGTGAACAACGTTGAGCTGGAACTGAGACCGCAGGAAATCGTCTCGTTAATCGGGCCGAACGGCGCGGGAAAAACCACGGTCTTTAACTGCCTGACCGGTTTTTATAAACCGACGGGTGGGACGATTAAGCTGCGTGACCAGCATCTGGAAGGGCTGCCGGGTCAGCAAATCGCGCGTATGGGCGTGGTGCGTACTTTCCAGCACGTACGCCTGTTTCGCGAAATGACGGTGATTGAAAACTTGCTGGTGGCGCAACATCAGCAATTGAAAACCGGTGTCTTTTCCGGCCTGTTAAAAACGCCGTCGTTCCGTCGCGCGCAAAGTGAAGCCCTGGATCGCGCCGCCACCTGGCTTGCGCGTATTGGTTTGCTGGAGCATGCCAACCGTCAGGCCAGTAATCTCGCCTACGGTGACCAGCGTCGCCTGGAGATCGCCCGCTGCATGGTGACGCAGCCTGAGATCCTGATGCTTGACGAGCCTGCCGCTGGTCTCAACCCGAAAGAGACCAAAGAGCTGGATGAGCTGATTGCCGAACTGCGCAACCATCACAACACCACCATTCTGTTGATTGAGCACGATATGAAACTGGTGATGGGCATTTCCGACCGTATTTACGTGGTAAACCAGGGCACGCCGCTGGCGAACGGGACGCCGGAACAGATTCGTAATAACCCGGACGTGATCCGCGCCTATTTAGGTGAAGCATAATGGGGGCGAGGCATAATATGGATAAGGCGATGTTATCGTTCGATAAAGTCAGCGCCCACTACGGCAAAATTCAGGCGCTGCACGAGGTGAGCCTGTATATCAATCAGGGTGAAATCGTAACGCTTATCGGTGCCAACGGCGCGGGGAAAACCACCCTGCTCGGTACGTTATGCGGCGACCCACGCGCGACCAGCGGACGCATTGTCTTTGATGGTAAAGACATTACCGACTGGCAAACGGCTAAAATCATGCGTGAAGCGGTGGCGATCGTCCCGGAAGGGCGTCGTGTGTTTTCGCGCATGACGGTGGAAGAGAACCTGGCGATGGGCGGTTTCTTTGCCGAGAAGGACCAGTTTCAGGAACGTATCAAATGGGTGTATGACCTGTTTCCGCGCCTGCATGAGCGTCGCATTCAGCGTGCGGGTACCATGTCCGGCGGTGAACAGCAGATGCTGGCGATAGGCCGTGCGCTGATGAGCCAGCCCCGGCTATTGTTGCTTGATGAGCCGTCGCTGGGTCTGGCGCCGATTATCATCCAGCAGATCTTTAATACCATCGAGCAGTTGCGCGAGCAGGGGATGACCATCTTCCTCGTCGAGCAGAACGCCAACCAGGCGCTGAAACTCGCCGACCGCGGCTACGTGCTGGAAAACGGTCATGTGGTACTGGAAGACACCGGCGATGCGCTACTGGCGAATGAAGCGGTGCGTAGCGCTTATCTGGGCGGTTAAGATTTCTCTTAAGAGCTAAGGGGCCTGATGGCCCCTTTTTATCGCGTTATGTTATTATTGAGAATGGTTATCAATAATAACATGAACATGGAGAAGGGATGATACGTTCAGGTACCTGCATGATGATTGGAACTCTGTTATTGGCGTTTGCATCTGGTGTTCAGGCACTGGAACCGCAAACGTTCGACCCGCGCGATCCATCTATCTGGGAAGAGAAACCGGCCAACCCGTTGGCACAATCCAGCTCGCCCTGCGAAGTATTCACCAGCTCGGTATGCCCTGGCTGGGAAGATGAAAAATCAGATATCCAACGTGAACGTGAGCGGCGGGAACAGCAGCGTTTACAGAATGAATTTGAGCGACGCTGGCGTCGGGATTAACGTTACCGGAGTAAATGGGCAGCGTGTCAGGTAACGTCGCTAGCTAAATCTGCAGGTATTGCGAGCCTTGTCCCAGCAAGTATAGGTTATTTGCTGCATAATCAACGGCTTGATGTATATCTTGAGTCAATGGTAATTGAATGAATGATTTACCGCGTCAAACTGACGTGCTGCCCATGCCCGCAATAGACGGTGTTACGGTCTCTTTTAATGGACTGCACTATCTGCGCCCCGAGCTACTTCTGGATTTCGTGAGTATCAGTAGCGCGCCGTTGCTTGCCGTTACGCCTGTTGCATTGCTGTACTCTTCTGTTGGTGTGCTGCAGCAGGTCGACTTACGCAAGCTGCCGGTTGAAGTCGTTGGCCGTGTGGTTTATCCCATCACTTCGCTGAAGCTTCCTGCGTTACGAGGAAAGCTCATCATTAACGCCCAGTCGCGACGGCTCAAGTTTCTGGAAAGTCTGGCGGCGATATCGCCGGAAGATAATATCCACGGTATGCAGGTCCTGGGACTGGCGCTGGAGTTTACGTTCGCACAGCCTGAGTGATCTCATCTGTACGGCAAATCTTTTTATGGGCCGGGTAAGGCACCTCCCCGGCTTTGTTGTGCTCCACCCCGCATTTTCCTGTCACTCCGCTTTCACCGCCTTGCCATCTGTTTGTCGCCTTACTATCTTTTTTTTGTAATAAAAAAGTTATTTTTCTGTCATTCGAGCATGTCATGTTACCCCCGCGAGCATAAAACGCGTGATATCGCGCATCCGGCACAACAAGAGAGATAACCGATGATATCGTTACGACATACAGCTTTAGGACTGGCACTTAGCCTGGCATTTGCAGGTCAGGCGCTGGCAGTCACCACCATCCCGTTCTGGCACTCAATGGAAGGCGAACTGGGTAAAGAAGTTGATTCACTGGCGCAACGTTTTAATGCCGCCAATCCCGACTACAAAATTGTTCCACAGTATAAAGGCAACTATGAGCAAAGCCTGAGCGCAGGTATTGCCGCCTTCCGTACCGGAAACGCGCCTGCGCTGCTGCAGGTTTATGAAGTGGGGACGGCAACGATGATGGCCTCGAAAGCCATTAAACCGGTCTATGAAGTATTCAAAGAGGCCGGTATTAACTTTGATGAATCTCAGTTCGTGCCGACGGTTTCCGGTTATTACACTGACTCGAAAAGCGGACATTTACTCTCCCAGCCGTTTAACAGCTCCACGCCGGTGCTGTATTACAACAAAGATGCCTTCAAAAAAGCCGGTTTAGATCCTGAGCAGCCGCCAAAAACCTGGCAGGATCTGGCGGAATACACCGCGAAGCTGAAAGCCGCAGGTATGAAGTGTGGCTATGCCAGCGGTTGGCAGGGCTGGATCCAGATTGAAAACTTCAGCGCCTGGAACGGTCTGCCGGTCGCCACCAAAAACAACGGTTTTGACGGTACTGATGCGGTGCTGGAGTTCAATAAACCGGAGCAGGTGAAACACATTGCACTACTGGAAGAGCTGAATAAAAAGGGCGACTTCAGCTACTTTGGACGTAAAGATGAATCCACCGAGAAGTTCTACAACGGGGATTGCGCCATTACTACCGCTTCTTCAGGTTCTCTGGCCGACATCCGCCACTACGCCAAATTCAACTATGGCGTCGGCATGATGCCGTACGATGCCGATGTGAAGGGCGCACCGCAGAACGCGATTATCGGTGGAGCCAGTCTGTGGGTGATGCAGGGTAAAGACAAAGCCACCTACGAAGGTGTGGCGCAATTCCTTAATTTCCTCGCAAAACCAGAGATTGCTGCCGAATGGCATCAGAAGACCGGCTATCTGCCGATCACCACCGCCGCGTACGATCTGACTCGCGAGCAGGGCTTCTATGATAAGAACCCCGGGGCCGATATCGCCACCCGTCAGATGCTGAACAAACCGCCGTTGCCGTTCACTAAAGGGTTACGTCTGGGCAACATGCCGCAGATCCGTACCATCGTGGATGAAGAGCTGGAAAGCGTGTGGACCGGAAAGAAAACCCCACAGCAGGCGTTGGATGCCGCGGTTGAGCGTGGCAATCAGTTACTGCGCCGCTTTGAGCAATCGACCAAATCGTAATGTGAAATGCCGGGTGGCGGCTGCGCCTTACCCGGCCTACAAATGCGCGTAGGCCGGATAAGCGTAGCGCCATCCGGCGCTGTTCAGGAATCAAACCTCAATGTCCTCATCCCGTCCGGTGTTTCGCTCGCGCTGGCTTCCCTATTTACTGGTGGCCCCGCAGTTGGTTATCACCGTTATTTTCTTTATCTGGCCCGCCGGTGAAGCGCTGTGGTACTCGCTACAAAGCGTTGATCCTTTTGGCCTTTCCAGCCAGTTTGTCGGACTGGAAAACTTTGTCGCGCTGTTTCATGACCCGTACTACCTTGATTCGTTCTGGACGACGATAAAGTTCAGTACGCTGGTTACGGTAAGCGGCCTGCTGGTGTCGCTGTTTTTTGCTGCGCTGGTGAATTATGTCGTGCGCGGTAGCCGTTTTTACCAGACGTTGATGCTGTTGCCCTACGCCGTTGCGCCCGCCGTTGCCGCCGTACTGTGGATCTTCCTGTTTAACCCGGGTCGCGGGCTGATCACCCATTTGCTCGCTGAGTTTGGCTATGACTGGAATCACGCGCAAAACAGCGGTCAGGCCATGTTTCTGGTGGTGTTCGCGTCGGTCTGGAAGCAGATTAGTTACAACTTCCTGTTCTTCTTTGCCGCACTGCAATCTATTCCCCGGTCGTTGATCGAAGCCGCCGCGATTGATGGCGCAGGACCGGTTCGCCGTTTCTTTAAACTGGCGCTGCCGCTGATTGCGCCGGTCAGTTTCTTTTTGCTGGTGGTTAATCTGGTGTATGCCTTCTTTGACACCTTCCCGGTGATCGACGCCGCCACGGCAGGTGGGCCGGTACAGGCGACCACGACGTTGATTTATAAGATCTATCGTGAAGGCTTTGTCGGCCTGGATCTCTCTGCGTCAGCCGCGCAGTCGGTGGTGCTGATGTTCCTGGTCATTATTTTGACGGTGGTGCAGTTCCGCTATGTGGAAAGTAAGGTGCGTTACCAATGATTGAGAACCGTCGTGGGCTGACAATATTCAGCCATACCATGCTGATGCTGGGAATCATGGTGATCCTGTTCCCGTTGTACGTCGCGTTTGTCGCGGCGACGCTGGACAACAAAGCGGTATTTGAAACGCCGATGACGCTGATTCCCGGCACGCAGTTGCTGGAAAACATGAAATACATCTGGGTCAACGGCGTGGGCGTCAACAGCGCACCGTTCTGGCTGATGATGCTCAACAGTTTCATCATGGCGTTCAGTATTACGGTGGGGAAAATCACCGTCTCTATGCTCTCCGCATTCGCCATCGTCTGGTTTCGCTTTCCGCTGCGCAATCTGTTCTTCTGGATGATTTTTATCACCCTGATGCTGCCGGTTGAGGTGCGTATTTTCCCGACGGTAGAAGTGATCGCCAACCTGAAAATGCTCGACAGCTACGCGGGCCTGACGCTGCCGCTGATGGCGTCGGCTACCGCGACCTTCCTGTTCCGTCAGTTCTTTATGACCCTGCCGGATGAGCTGGTTGAAGCGGCGCGTATTGACGGCGCGTCACCGATGCGCTTTTTCCGCGATATCGTGCTACCGCTGTCAAAAACCAATCTGGCGGCGCTGTTCGTGATCACCTTTATTTACGGCTGGAACCAGTATTTGTGGCCGTTGTTAATTATTACCGATGTCAACCTGGGCACTGCGGTAGCGGGCATCAAAGGCATGATCGCCACCGGCGAAGGTACCACCCAATGGAATCAGGTGATGGCAGCCATGCTGCTGACGCTCATCCCTCCGGTAATTATCGTGTTAGCCATGCAGCGTGCCTTTGTGCGTGGTTTAGTGGACAGTGAGAAATAAAATGGCAGGACTCAAACTACAGGCAGTAACCAAAAGCTGGGACGGCAAAACCCAGGTGATTAAACCGCTGACGCTGGACGTTGCGGACGGGGAGTTTATCGTGATGGTCGGGCCATCCGGCTGCGGCAAGTCTACGCTGCTGCGGATGGTGGCCGGGCTGGAGCGGGTCAGCGGCGGCGATATCTGGATCGATAATAAGCGCGTCACCGAGATGGAGCCGAAAGATCGCGGCATTGCGATGGTGTTCCAGAACTATGCCCTCTACCCACATATGAGCGTAGAAGAAAACATGGCCTGGGGGCTGAAGATCCGTGGAATGGGTAAGGAGCATATTGCCGAGCGGGTGAAAGAGGCGGCACGTATTCTCGAACTGGGTGAACTGCTCAAACGTCGCCCACGCGAACTTTCCGGCGGCCAGCGTCAGCGCGTGGCGATGGGACGGGCGATTGTTCGCGATCCGGCGGTATTCCTGTTCGATGAGCCGCTTTCTAACCTCGATGCCAAGCTGCGCGTCCAGATGCGTCTGGAGTTACAACATCTGCATCGCCGACTGAAAACCACCTCGCTGTATGTGACGCACGATCAGGTTGAAGCGATGACCCTTGCCCAGCGGGTGATGGTGATGAACAAAGGCATTGCCGAGCAGATCGGTACGCCGGTTGAAGTGTACGAGAAACCTGCCAGCCGCTTTGTGGCGAGCTTTATCGGCAGCCCGGCGATGAACCTGCTGGATGGGCGTATTAGCGCTTCGGGTACGCATTTTGAACTGGATGACGGCATGGCTTTGCCCATCGCCAGGAGCGTCCGGGAGTGTATTGGGCGTAACATGACGCTGGGTATCCGCCCGGAGCATATTGCGTTAAGCTCGCAGGCCGATGGCGGTGTGCCGTTGGTTGTCGACACGCTGGAAATGCTGGGTGCGGATAACCTGGCGCACGGGCGCTGGGGCGAGCAAAAGCTGGTGGTGCGACTGGCGCATCAGCATCGCCCGACGGCAGGCAGCACGCTGTGGCTGCATCTGCCAGAAAATCATTTGCATCTTTTTGATGGCGAAACAGGACAACGCGTATGAGTAACTGGCCTTATCCCCACATTGTCGCCCATCGCGGCGGCGGTAAGCTGGCTCCGGAAAACACCCTGGCGGCGATAGACGTGGGGGCGCGATACGGGCATACCATGATTGAGTTTGACGCTAAGTTGTCGAAAGACGGCGAGATCTTTTTGCTGCACGACGACAATCTCGAACGGACCAGTAACGGCTGGGGCGTGGCGGGTGAACTGAACTGGCAGGATCTATTACGCGTGGACGCAGGCGGTTGGTTTAGCGGCGAGTTTAAAGGCGAACCGCTGCCGCTGCTCTCGCAAGTGGCCGCGCGCTGCCGTCAGCACGGCATGATGGCGAATATTGAAATTAAACCCACTACCGGCACCGGAACGCTAACCGGCAAAGTCGTGGCGCTGGCCGCGCGTGAACTGTGGGCGGGAATGACGCCGCCGCTGTTGTCGTCTTTTGAAATTGACGCGCTTGAAGCGGCGCAGCAGGCGGTTCCAGAACTGCCGCGCGGTTTACTGCTTGATGAATGGCGTGACGACTGGCGCGAACTCACTACCCGGCTCGGCTGCGTCTCGATTCATCTTAATCATAAGCTGCTGGATGAAGCGCGCGTGGATGCGTTGCGCGACGCGGGGCTACGTATTTTGGTTTATACCGTCAACCGACCCCAGCGCGCGGCAGAGCTGCTGCGCTGGGGAGTGGACTGCATCTGTACCGATGCTATTGATACGATAGGACCGGATTTTCAACCCTATTAAGGCCCAATCGTTTTTAACGGAACGTTAGGCTGCGGCGTGCTGGAGGGCTTCAGCATGTCGCCGTTCTTTTTCTCCGACAGCATATGTTGCTGTTTATTCAGCGAACTGTCCGGGTTGCGGGTTCCGTTCAACATGCCACCGTTGCTGTTGGGCAGCATCTGCTGTTGACCCGAATTCAACTCTCCAGGCTGGGACTGAAGGACTCGCTGGGAATTGGTGTTGATTTGGTTTTCCATATGCTGTTGCTGCATGCGGGTTTGCGTTTGCAACTGCTGGTTGAGCATCCCTTTTTGCTGAATTTGCTGCGTTTGCATTTGGGTTTGCATACGCTGCTGGCTCGGGATCTGGTAACCCGGTTGATTCGGGTTATTCATGGTGTTGATGGGCTGTGCAAAGCCTGCAAACGGCAATAGCATGGCTAAAAGTAAGAGTCGTTTCATCGCTTTTCTCCTCTCGGGGATCGCTTAAGTTTACTCCTTTCTCGCCGTTACGATGATTATTTCAGAGTTATGCACCAGGCTTAGTGGGGGCCGACCCCATACATCTGGAGAATAACGATGATAAAACCGACGTTTTTACGCCGGGTAGCCATTGCTGCTCTGCTCTCAGGAAGTTGTTTTAGCGTTGCTGCCGCGCCGGCAGCGCCACCGCCGGTATCCTACGGTGTCGAGGAAGATGTGTTCCATCCCGTGCGTGCGCAGCAGGGAATGGTGGCCTCGGTGGATGCGTTAGCCACCCAGGTCGGGGTGGATATCCTCAAACAGGGGGGCAATGCCGTTGATGCCGCCGTCGCCGTTGGTTACGCGCTGGCGGTGACGCATCCTCAGGCGGGGAACCTGGGCGGCGGTGGTTTTATGCTGCTGCGCACCAAAGACGGTAACACTACGGCGATTGATTTTCGTGAAATGGCGCCTGCTGCCGCGACCCGTGATATGTTCCTCGACGATCAGGGTAACGCCGATGCGAAAAAGTCGCTGACGTCGCATCTGGCATCCGGTACGCCGGGTACCGTGGCGGGTTTCTCGCTGGCGCTGGAGAAATACGGCACGATGCCGCTGAATAAAGTAGTGCGTCCGGCGATGAAGCTGGCGGAAGAGGGTTTTGTGGTTAACGATGCGCTGGCCGACGACTTAAAAACTTACGGCAGCGAAGTGATCCCTAATCATGAGAACAGCAAAGCCATTTTCTGGAAAGACGGCGAGCCGCTGAAGAAGGGCGATAAGCTGGTCCAGAAGGATCTGGCGAAAAGCCTGGAAATGATTGCCGAAAACGGCCCGGATGCGTTTTATAAAGGGGCGATTGCCGACCAGATTGCCGGCGAAATGCAGAAGAACGGCGGTCTGATGACCAAAGAGGATTTAGCCAGCTATAAAGCCGTTGAGCGTACGCCAATCAGTGGTGACTATCGCGGATATCAGGTCTTCTCCATGCCGCCGCCATCCTCGGGCGGTATTCACATCGTGCAAATTCTCAATATTCTTGAAAACTTCGACATGAAGAAGTACGGCTTTGGCAGCGCCGATGCCATGCAAATCATGGCGGAAGCGGAAAAATACGCCTATGCCGACCGTTCAGAGTATCTGGGTGACCCGGACTTTGTGAAAGTGCCGTGGCAGGCGCTGACCAACAAAGCCTATGCGAAAACGCTGGCCGATCAAATTGATATCAACAAGGCCAAACCTTCCAGCCAGATAAAACCGGGCAAGCTCGCCCCGTATGAAAGCAACCAGACCACCCACTTCTCGGTGGTGGATAAAGACGGCAATGCCGTGGCGGTGACCTATACCTTGAATACAACCTTCGGCACCGGGATTGTGGCGGGTAATACCGGTATTCTGCTCAATAATGAAATGGACGATTTCTCTGCCAAGCCGGGCGTGCCGAACGTATACGGACTGGTGGGCGGCGATGCCAACGCGGTCGGGCCGAAGAAGCGTCCGCTGTCGTCGATGTCGCCGACTATCGTGGTAAAAGACGGGAAAACCTGGCTGGTGACCGGCAGCCCTGGCGGGAGTCGAATCATCACTACTGTGCTGCAAATGGTAGTGAACAGCATTGATTTCGGAATGAACGTCGCCGAAGCGACCAACGCGCCGCGCTTCCATCATCAGTGGTTGCCGGATGAGCTTCGCGTCGAGAAGGGCTTCAGCCCGGACACGCTCAAGTTGCTGGAGCAAAAAGGACAGAAAGTGGCGCTGAAAGAGGCGATGGGCAGCACGCAAAGTATTATGGTTGGGCCGGATGGCGCCCTGTATGGCGCGTCCGACCCGCGTTCCGTGGATGATTTAACGGCGGGATACTGATTTTTACTACCAGGCCCGGTGTCAGGCACCGGGCTATTTGCAGATTATGCCGTGAGTAATCGAGCTGGATTATCAACACAGAGCTTACGAAGAGTATTGTTGTCTACTCCACGTGCAGCCAGATAGGCGAGGAAAACATTCGGGACAAATCCCCAACCATTCCCCCCATTTTTTGCCCACATCTGTTTGAGAAAAACATCATGGCTTAAAACGATTTGGTCGGCGTAACCTAACTCAATCAGGTGTGCTACCGCATCAGCTGTCTCCTGAACGCCCGGCGCGACACCTTCTTTTGGGAAGGTAATGTCCAGACCAATCATGTCAAATTCAAGCCATACGCCGCGGTCGAGCATTTTACGTTGATAGACGACATCTTTTCCTGAAGGGTCCGAATGCGCCAGCGAGACTTTTGCCGGAGAGACGTTCATTTCTTCCAGCACAATATCCAGCACCTCATCCCCCAGTCGCAGCCACCCCGGCATATGGATATTCATCGCCGTGTGGGGGTTGTTACATTGTGCCAGAGACGCTGCTCGCAGGCTGTTACGCTCCGCTTGGGTAAAAGCAGGTGATACGCCGATTTCACCGATCATGCCAGCACGAATATCCGTCTCGCCAATACCCTGATTCAGTTCTTTATCAATGAGTGAGGCTAACAGCTCGACAGGTTTATGGATCCGGGTGCTTTCAAATTTCTCCAGATAAGGCCCCGATGACGCAACGATATTCAAACCCGTTTTTAAGGCAACTTCTCGTAGCGCTGAGGCGTCCCGCCCAATGGATTCTGATCCCGTGGCGTCGACAATCGTCCTGCCGCCCAGGGACATAAAGTTATTGATTTCAAAAATAACATCATCAATCTCTTTTCGGTCCATGTTATCGGCGCAGCAGTAGGGGTCGTGTTTCAGCCCCCACTGCAGGTCAGCACTGACTTTCTTTCCCACCAGTTGCTGTGAAAAAGCATAATGTGGCTCGTCAACGACCGATGACAGATCGTTAAACAGATGTTCATGCGGTAGCGTCAGACTCATATCAGTATTCGCCACCGGGCCAGTTACGGTTTGCAGGAAACCTTTCATCCTGACACCTCCATTTTTTGCGCCATTTTGGATGCTCTGTATTCAGGTATGGTGGTAACAATCGCACCGACTAACGCGAACAGCGTACCGATGATGGTGACCAGGTAGACCGTATTGCCTAATGAAGGGATCAATTCATCAATTAGCACAGAGCCAAGCAGTTGGCCCGCTGTTGACGCTACGCCCAGCATCAATAGCCCTAAGCCTCTCACCAGAATCGCCATCAGCCCGATGGACAGCAGACCCAGAGGACCACCGAGATACATCCACCATGTATCGGGTAACTGGACGGTGACATGGCCTAATGCGATACGGATCGCCAGCGCCGCGCCCAGGACACAAAAGCCGACAATGAAGTTCCATGTAATGGACACCAGCATGGAGCCTGTTGCCTCGGCGACCTTAGCATTCCCCGCAGGCTGCCAGCCAGCGAGTAACCCTGCCAAAAAGGGAAGGATAGCGAGCAGGATAAACGAGGTGGAGTGCCACTGTGGCGACACGACAAAAACTGTGGCGATAACTGCGAACAATGCGCCAGTAATGCGCCATGGCGTAAAATATTTCTTCTCATCCACACCGACGCCAAAACGGTCGCACAGCAGGCCGGAAAGGAGCAGGGCGGAAATTAATGCCGTTTGAAAGGTGGCAACGCCCAGCGCGCTGGCGGATGCGCCTTCAGAAAATACGACCATCGCCCCGCATAATCCTGCAAACCAATTCCATAGCGGGATTTTTCTCTTTTTAATCAGAGTGGGTATTGAGGCGAATTGCTGGCGTGTTTCTTTGCGCGCAATAATAATAAAAAACATGACGACCAGACCGCTGGCAAACGAGATTACTGCACAAGCATTACCGTCTTGTAACCAGTGTCCTAACTGTCCATTAACGGCAGACTGCATCGGGGAAAGCATACCGGCTAAGATGGTGGCAAGCATCAGTAAGGGGGTTGAGTACTTATTCTTGTTCATACATCAATCCTTATATTTTATAAAAGGAGTAACTTTCGTTACTCCATTGTTTTTTATTTTCTGGCGATGAATTGAAGCGTGTTGACCCACAGGTCGGTATAAAATGGCCATGACATAAACTGCTGGGTTCCCCAGTGTGGGGAGCAGTCACTCATAAAGCAGGCGGTTTTACCCTGTTGGTATTCACCGAACACTAACAATGGGTCATTATTTATTGTTAAGACAACATCGGCATCGTCTCTGGCGACGACCTGGTTATATCCCAGAAATACCGGATAATCTGAGAATCCGTTAACAACAGGATGTTCAGGTGAGGCAGCCTCAGCATAGATACCCTCTGGCTTTTCTACCCGGTCATCGCCATCAAGCATAATAACTGGCAGAACCTCAGCAAGAACGGTGTTCTTATAATTGGCTTTTGCCTCAATACCCATAAATGACAGATAGCCGCCAATCATGAGTAGTCCACCGCCATTTTTGACGTACTCTTTAATTGATTCCAGGGCATTTGGCTTTATTTTTAGCTGATAAAATGTCTCATTTTGCAACAGGAAGGTATTGCTACCAATGTCGCTAATAACAATAACATCGTAACGGTTTAACTCATCAATGTTCTCTGGAAATGCAATTTGTACCGTGTGGGCAGGCATGTAATCAATTTCAACGCCGCCTTTCCTCAAGCATTCCAGTAACCATGTAGCGCCTTCTTCATATTTACTGGAAGTGAAGCTGTCATAACCTTTTGAATGAATCATGTGAATATGCCAGGATTCTCCAATAAAGAGCACATTTAGTTTTTTCTGCGTATTGTTCATAGTCTGCCCCTTGATTTAGTGAGTAGAGATAGTTTGTTTGTAATGTGAACCCTGAATGCGATGAAGAACGGATTCGTTTTCCGGCATATCAGACGCATTCGGCGTTTCAACCGCAAGCGAGGCAAATGCGCTGGCGTAGCACAATGCGGATGCCAGTGATTTTCCTTTAGCCAGGCCAGAGGCGAGAGCACCATTGAAAGCGTCGCCAGCGCCAGCGGTGTTTTTTACTACTGCCGGAAATGCCGGGGAATAGATGAATTGTGTTCCGTCATAAGCGAGAGAACCTTTGCTACCTAACGTAATAATGGTATTTTTGACGCCTTTCTGATGAATAATTTTGGCTGCGCATTTGGCTGATTCGATATCATTAACCGCCATATTGGCCAGCAGGCCCGCTTCCGTTTCATTCGGCGTAATATAGTCAATGTTATCAATGATGGTGTTAACCATGTCATTGTATGGCGCTGGATTGATAATGACTGGTATGTCATTTTTTTGTGCGAGACGAATTGTTTGCTGCAGTGCTTCGTAATTCGTCTCCAGTTGTACAAGAACAATATCTGAATGAACAATGGCTTCTTTCTGAATGGTGATTTCATCAGGGGAAATTGTCATGTTGGCGCCAGGGTAGATAGCGATGACATTATCTCCGGTATCTCCATTCACCATGATGGTTGCTGTACCTGTTTGTGTTTCTTTGGTCTGGTAGATAACACTTTTATGGATTTTTGATGAGTTTATAAAATTAATGGCGTAATCACTAAAATGGTCTGAACCTACTTTAGTAATAAAATGCACATCAGAATCGGCATAGCTCGCGGCTAATGCCTGATTACATCCCTTACCGCCGGGTGAAAAAATAAATTTATCGGCAAGCAATGATTCTCCCGTTGAGGGTAATCTCGGTAGATAACTGATAATATCAACATTGAACGAGCCAATAACACATACATTATTTTTCATGGCAGAGAGACCTTTTTTTATTTTCTGTGCTGATTCATATTTTTCCAGCACATAAGCAATTTCATTTTTTGCGACGTTATCAAGAGAATCAAGGGTAATAAATGCACCACCATGACAGCGAGTAAGATATCCCTGTCCGGCAAGTTCATTGAGATCTGAACGAATAGTTTCCTTTGTTACCTTGAGACATTTCGCCAGATTTGAAACTTTTACAGCTCCCGAAATACTGAGTTCTTTCAATATTCTATGATGGCGTTCAAATTTCATTTTTTACCTCACCGTGGTTAAGTTAGTCCCAGGGGAAGTATATTGTTGTGATTGTCACCATAAAGTGACGGCAGAAACCAAAAAAAAACAAAAATGTAATATTAATTTTATTAAGGTTACGAAAAATAGAGATGAAGATAAAAAGTGAATAGCCATATAATTCAGAGGGTTGTTGGGCCTGAGCATGACGGCGGTGAGAAGATGGGCAGCAATCAATAACTTTATTTCAGGACAGGGTGGCGCTTCCGTTTCTGGATTTAACGGCGGGAAATTAAGAATAACGGCCTACAGTATTCTGAATGATGTAGGCCAGGTGGAGTGGTTATGGCACATATCCCTGAAGTGATTCAGACCAGTGGAATATTTGGCTGCTTTTATCCTG
Organism: Citrobacter sp. S55_ASV_140; assembly: GCF_018919505.1. Taxonomy (NCBI): domain Bacteria; kingdom Pseudomonadati; phylum Pseudomonadota; class Gammaproteobacteria; order Enterobacterales; family Enterobacteriaceae; genus Citrobacter; species Citrobacter sp. S55_ASV_140. The sequence goes on along the minus strand of NZ_JAHLQZ010000009.1, from coordinate 37,971 downwards.
CAGGTTAACGCGTTCTAAATCATAAAATCCGTGCGTCTTTGCCGAGCGCATTTTGAGAATGTACTTACTTTCGTCGATGTCATGCTGCCTTGTGCCATCTTTATTCCAGTCTCCAGCGATGTCCGTATATTGATAAACAAGGTCAGAAAATATGTTGATTATCCTGTTGTCTTTGATCGCATAGAGTTCCAGTACTTCATAAAATGCGCCACCGCCGGAATACGCATCAGAGTATCCACCCCGCACCCCGAATGCCAGTGTATCGGGTGCTATCCGGTACGGTGCCAGATCCAGTTTTGTATAATAAGCCAGCGGTCTGGCGGACTCATCATCGCTCTCTTTTTCGGCGGCTTTATTCCACCCCGAGAGTTGGTTTAACGGTTTTTCCGAACGAGCAATCGGTGTTAGCCGTTGGTTCTGCCAGGAAAAAACGCCGAGATATAATTTATTAGCGCGTCCGTTGCTGTAGTTTTCCGGGCAGTTGTTATCTGCGTATTTCTTTGCCTGCCCGGCATCGGCCTGATTGTCAGCGAAACAGGCGACGCCAATATATTTGCCGTCTTTGCCCCAGGCTTTGGCACCCGTGAGGATCAGGTTGCCAGGATCTTCATTCGGCGCAACCCAGGCAATCCACTGGTTCTCAGATAATCCCTGTGGAAGCTCGCCAAATCCTTTCGCTGGTGTTGCTCCCGCCATTTGCTCAGCGAAAATTTGTTTACCTTCAGGATGTTGGATTGCACTGGGTACGGAATCGAGATTTTGTACGGTAGTGGCAAAAGCAGGGGAGAGCGAGGCCAGCAAAACCAGGAGAAGGTACTTTTTCACTATTGCGTCCTTTCAATAAGCAAGGCGAAAAATTCGCCCTGAGATTTATTTCACACGCGCCATAAAGTAGGCATCAACATACTCACCGTTGCGCAGGCCGTATCTCTTACCGGTGCCTTCGATTTCAAAGCCGTACTTCTTATAGACCGCCACGGCGGGCTCATTATCAACAAATACCGTTAGCTCAATGCGGTCAACGCGCAGCCAGTTGTCGCACATGTCGATCATGGTGCGGATCAGCGCGCTGGCGACGCCGCGGTTTTGCCAACGAGCGTCAACGCAAATACCGAAATCAGCGACGTGGCTGCGGCGCGGGCGCTGGGCAACTGCAATGGAAAGATGTCCCACGACGATATCATCGATGCAGGCCACCAACTGTTTGATCCCCGGTTGATCGGCGAGTCGCGTTTGCCACATCTCCATGGAAGGATGAGGAACCTGTAGCGTGTTGTGGTACACCTCCGGCTGGGCGTGAATCTGACGAATGGCGTCGTAATCTTTCGGTTCAGCGTGGCGTATCACTATCTCACTCATTCCTTATCTCCTGCAGGGTTAATTGAGCATTTACACTCGCTGAGAAAGAAAATTCCGTCAACTGCATTTTTTTGCAAAAAGAAGTAGACAAGTGCGAATGAGAATGATTATTATTGCTCTGCGTTCAGGGGAACCCCTACGGAGAACCTGAAAGCACGACATTGCTCACATTGCTTCCAGTATTATTTTAGCCAGCTTTTGCTGGCTTTTTTTTTGGGTTTTGTTTCAGCCTGGCTTACTTGCCATTTTGTCCCCGGCAAAGAATCCAACATTCAGTCTCCTCACGCTTTGCGCTATGGTGTAAACAATCACCTTCAAAAGGATCGTCTCATGACCTTACACTGCGCATTTATTGGATTCGGTAAAAGCACCACCCGTTACCATCTCCCTTACGTTCTGAATCGTAAAGATACCTGGCATGTCGCGCATATTTTCCGTCGTCACGCTAAACCGGAAGAGCAGGCGCCGATCTATTCCCACATTCACTTCACCAGCGATCTGGATGAGGTGCTGGGCGATCCACAGGTAAAACTGGTGATCGTCTGTACGCATGCTGATAGCCATTTTGAATATGCCAAACGCGCGCTGGAGGCGGGTAAAAGCGTGCTGGTTGAGAAACCGTTCACGCCGACGCTGGCGGAAGCAAAAGTGTTGTTCGAACTGGCGCGAAGCAAAGGACTGACCGTCACTCCGTATCAGAATCGTCGTTTTGATTCCTGTTTTCTCACGGCTAAAAAAGCGATTGAGAGCGGCAAACTGGGTGAAATAGTGGAAGTTGAAAGCCATTTTGACTACTACCGACCCGTGGCGGAAACCAAACCGGGCCTGCCGCAGGACGGCGCATTCTATGGTTTGGGCGTACACACCATGGATCAGATTATCTCGCTGTTCGGGCGTCCCGACCATGTAGCCTATGACATTCGCAGTCTGCGCAACAAGGCGAACCCGGATGATACCTTTGAAGCGCAGTTGTTCTACGGTGACCTGAAAGCCATTGTGAAAACCAGCCATCTGGTGAAAATCGACTATCCGAAGTTTATTGTTCACGGCACCAAAGGCTCGTTTGTGAAGTACGGTATCGACCAGCAGGAAACCAGCCTGAAGGCCAATATTATGCCCGGCGAACCCGGTTTCGCCGCTGACGATTCTGTTGGTGTGCTGGAGTATGTCAATGATGATGGCGTTACGGTGAAAGAAGAGGTGAAACCGGAAGTGGGGGACTACGGTCGCGTCTATGATGCGCTGTACCACACGCTGACCGTCGGTACGCCTAATTACGTCAAGGAATCTGAAGTTCTTACCAACCTGGAAATCCTCGAACGGGCCTTCGAACAGGCGTCTCCCGCGACGATAACCCTCGCCAAATAGCTCTTACCGACTCCTCTGAGGTTGTTCATATTTTTTGAACAGAGGAGTCAATTTTCACCCTCTATGATCCCAGACGGATTGGGTCCACACTTACTCCATCGAAAACATCTGGGGGTGAACATAATGATCTATTTACGCAAAGCGAACGACCGTGGTCATGCGAATCATGGCTGGCTCGATTCCTGGCATACCTTTTCTTTTGCTAACTACTATGACCCGAACTTTATGGGGTTTTCGGCACTGCGCGTGATTAACGATGACGTGATCGACGCAGGTCAGGGCTTTGGCACTCACCCCCATAAAGACATGGAAATCCTGACCTACGTACTGGAAGGCGTGGTGGAGCATCAGGACAGCATGGGCAACAAAGAGCAGGTTCCGGCCGGTGAATTCCAGATTATGAGCGCCGGGACGGGGATCCGACACTCGGAGTACAACCCGAGCAATACTGAGAAACTACACCTGTATCAAATCTGGATCATGCCGCAGGAAAACGGGATTACGCCACGCTATGAACAGCGCCGTTTCGATGCGGTGCAGGGCAAACAGCTGGTGCTGTCGCCGGATGCCCGCGATGGTTCGCTGAAAGTGTACCAGGATATGGAGTTGTACCGCTGGGCGCTGCTCAAAGATGAGCAGTCGGTGCATCAGATTGCCGCCGAGCGCCGCGTCTGGATCCAGGTGGTAAAAGGCAATGTCACCATTAACGGAACCAAAGCCACCACCAGCGATGGTCTGGCAATCTGGGATGAGCAGGCAATTTCGATTCATGCCGATAGCGACAGCGAAGTGTTACTGTTTGACCTGCCACCGGTATAACGTGCTGTAACCTGATGTAGGCCGGATAAGACGCGAAAGCGTTGCCATCCGGCTTTTCATCGTTTGTCATTAATTCCGTGCGTCCGTGGTAAACTGGGGAAATCTATCCCTTTTTAACGCTTCAGGACGATGAAAAAGAAAAGACCCGTACTTCAGGATGTAGCCGACCGCGTGGGCGTCACCAAAATGACGGTCAGTCGCTTTTTGCGTAACCCGGAGCAGGTCTCCGTGGCGCTGCGGGGCAAAATTGCCGCTGCACTTGATGAGCTGGGTTATATTCCCAATCGCGCACCTGATATCCTGTCTAACGCCACCAGTCGCGCTATCGGCGTGCTGTTACCGTCTCTCACCAACCAGGTTTTTGCGGAAGTGTTACGCGGCATTGAGGCCGTCACCGACGCGCATGGTTATCAAACCATGCTGGCGCACTACGGCTATAAGCCCGAAATGGAGCAAGAGCGTCTGGAGTCGATGCTGTCGTGGAATATCGATGGTCTGATCCTCACTGAACGTAGCCATACACCCCGTACGCTGAAAATGATCGAAGTCGCGGGTATCCCGGTCGTCGAGTTGATGGACAGTCAGTCCCCGTGTCTGGATATCGCCGTCGGTTTTGATAACTTCGAGGCCGCACGTCAGATGACCGCCGCTATCATCGCCCGCGGGCACCGTCATGTTGCTTATCTTGGCGCGCGTCTTGATGAACGTACTATCATCAAACAGAGGGGCTACGAACAGGCTATGCGCGATGCCAATCTGGTGCCGTACAGCGTGATGGTGGAGCAGTCTTCATCTTACTCATCCGGTATTGAACTTATCCGTCAGGCGCGGCGTGAATATCCGCAACTGGATGGTGTGTTCTGTACCAACGATGACCTGGCGGTAGGGGCGGCATTTGAATGTCAGCGTTTAGGGCTGAGAATCCCTGACGATATGGCGATTGCCGGTTTCCACGGCCATGATATCGGTCAGGTAATGGAGCCGCGTCTGGCGAGTGTGCTCACGCCGCGTGAACGAATGGGCAGCATTGGCGCAGAACGCCTGCTGGCGCGCATCCGAGGTGAAGCAGTCACACCTAAAATGTTAGATTTAGGTTTCACCTTGTCACCGGGTGGATCTATTTAAGCCAACAACTTTGAAGTAGCTCACACTTATACACTTCGGGCACGAATGGATATTGCTTCTCTATTTATCCGGCTGGACAATGTTACCGATAACAGTTACCCGTAACAATTTCCTGATTCTTGTACCAGTGGGGGCAACGCTTTGAGCACGACTAATCATGATCACCACGTTTACGTTCTGATGGGCGTATCAGGCAGCGGTAAATCTGCTGTCGCAAGTGAAGTGGCGCATCAACTGCAGGCCGCGTTTCTTGATGGCGATTTTCTCCATCCGCGCAGCAACATCATGAAAATGGCTTCCGGTGAGCCACTCAACGATGACGACCGTAAACCGTGGTTACAGGCGCTGAATGACGCCGCCTTTGCGATGCAGCGTACCAATAAGGTGTCGCTGATCGTCTGTTCCGCGCTAAAAAAAGTCTATCGCGATCAGCTGCGCGACGGTAACCCGAACCTCTCATTCATTTACCTGAAGGGCGATTTTGACGTAATCGAAAGCCGCCTGAAGGCGCGTAAAGGGCACTTCTTCAAAACGCAAATGCTGGTAACCCAGTTCGAAGCGCTGGAAGAACCGGATGCGAATGAAAAAGATGTTCTGGTGGTTGATATCGATCAGCCGCTGGACGGTGTGGTAGCTAGCACCATTGAAGTGATTAACCAGGGCAGTAAGTAGTGACTACATTAACGCTTGTTTTAACAGCAGTAGGGTCTGTTTTATTACTGCTGTTTTTGGTGATGAAGGCGCGTATGCATGCCTTTGTTGCTTTGATGGTGGTGTCTATTGGTGCAGGTCTCTTTTCCGGTATGCCGCTTGATAAAATCGCGGCGACCATGGAAAAAGGGATGGGAGGCACGCTCGGCTTTCTGGCGATTGTGGTGGCGCTGGGGGCGATGTTTGGCAAGATTTTGCACGAGACCGGCGCGGTCGATCAGATTGCCGTCAAGATGCTGAAATCTTTCGGTCACAGCCGCGCGCATTATGCGATTGGTCTGGCCGGCCTGATTTGCGCGCTACCGCTGTTCTTTGAAGTGGCGATTGTGCTGCTGATAAGCGTGGCGTTCTCAATGGCGCGTCACACCGGAACGAACCTGGTGAAGCTGGTTATTCCGCTGTTTGCGGGGGTGGCGGCCGCTGCGGCGTTCCTGCTGCCGGGACCTGCGCCGATGCTGCTCGCATCCCAAATGCACGCTGACTTTGGCTGGATGATCCTGATTGGCCTGTGCGCAGCCATTCCGGGCATGATTATTGCCGGGCCGTTGTGGGGCAATTTCATCAGCCGTTACGTTGAACTGCATGTGCCAGAAGACATTACCGAGCCGCATCTTGGCGAAGGCAAAATGCCCTCCTTTGGCTTCAGTCTGGCGCTGATCCTGCTGCCGTTAGTACTGGTTGGCCTGAAAACCATCGCCGCGCGCTTTGTGCCGGTCGGTTCTTCAACCTACGAATGGTTCGAGTTTATCGGTCACCCGTTTACCGCGATTCTGGTTGCCTGTCTGGTGGCGATTTACGGCCTGGCAGTGCGCCAGGGCATGGCAAAAGATCGGGTGATGGAGATTTGTGGTCACGCGCTGCAACCGGCGGGGATTATTCTGCTGGTGATTGGTGCGGGCGGCGTGTTCAAGCAGGTGCTGGTTGATTCCGGCGTTGGCCCGGCCCTGGGTGAAGCGTTAACCGGTATGGGGCTGCCCATTGCCATTACCTGCTTCGTGCTGGCGGCGGCAGTACGTATCATTCAGGGGTCCGCGACCGTGGCCTGCTTAACGGCGGTCGGTCTGGTCATGCCGGTGATTGAGCAACTGAACTACTCCGGCGCGCAGATGGCGGCGCTGTCTATCTGTATCGCAGGCGGCTCAATCGTCGTCAGCCACGTTAACGACGCCGGTTTCTGGCTGTTCGGGAAATTCACCGGCGCGACCGAAGCGCAAACGCTGAAGACCTGGACGATGATGGAAACCATCCTCGGTACGGTCGGCGCGATTGTCGGTATGATTGCTTTCCAGCTGCTGAGCTGAGTCTTGTTGCCCGGTGGCGCTGCGCTTACCGGGCCTGGAAACGGGCACAGAACCACATCGTAGGCCGGGTAGCCTGGAGGAATAAGGCGAGGGAACCGCGACGCGGTGATTTTCCTGCCGGAGAGCCGGGATTGTTAAGGGGGCTGCGTAGCCCCCTTAACACGTTCACTGGTGACGAGATCTCAGAGAAGCAATGAACATAACGTGAACGGAACTGTTCTCCGGGTAACATGCTATTTGATCCAAATAAAGAGAAATTACCCCTTCATCCACATCCGTACGCCATCGAGGAACATCTGGGTTGCCATCATCACCAGAATCAATCCCATCAGACGTTCCAGCGCGTTCACTCCTTTCTCGCCCAACAGACGTAAAAACAGCGACGACTGCAGCAGAATCACAAATGTCCCGCCCCAGGCGATCAGTAGCGCTATCACCAGATGTCCCATCTGATTTGGGTACTGATGTGATAACAGCATCAACGAGGCCAGGATTGTCGGCCCGGCCACCAGAGGGATTGCCAGCGGTACGATAAACGGCTCTTCGCCTGCCGGAAGGCCGGTGCTGTTCCCGGTGGCGCTGGGGAAAATCATCTTAATGGCGATCAGGAACAAAATGATGCCCCCGGAGATCGAGACGGTTTCTGCACGCAGGTTAAGAAATGCCAGAATTTTCTCGCCCGCAAACAGGAATATCAGCATCACCAACAGCGCAATGAACAGCTCGCGAATCATAATCGCGCGGCGGCGTTTTGGTTCGGTATGTTTCAATACGGACATGAAAATGGGCAGATTTCCGAGCGGATCCATAATCAGGATCAATAAAACTGCCGCTGAAATGATTTCATTCATAACTCAAATTCCCTGATAATTACCGCGGACTTTCTGCTTGCTTGCGCAGCGGGATAAGTCGCATTACTGATGGCTTCGCTATCATTGATTAATTTCACTTGCGACTTTGGCTGCATTTTGTATGGTGAAGGATATGCCACCAGGACACTGGCATACATACACAGCACACATCTTCGCAGGAAAAAAACGCTATGAAAAATGTTGGTTTTATCGGCTGGCGCGGTATGGTCGGCTCTGTTCTCATGCAACGCATGGTTGAGGAGCGTGACTTCGACGCCATTCGCCCTGTTTTCTTTTCTACTTCCCAGCTCGGGCAGGCGGCACCGACGTTCGGTGGAACCGCGACCGGCACGCTTCAGGACGCTTTTGATCTGGACGCGCTGAAGGCGCTCGATATCATCGTGACCTGTCAGGGCGGCGATTATACCAACGAAATCTATCCAAAGCTTCGTGAAAGCGGCTGGCAGGGTTACTGGATTGACGCGGCCTCCTCGCTGCGCATGAAAGACGATGCCATCATCATTCTCGATCCGGTTAACCAGGATGTGATTACCGACGGTCTGAACAAAGGTATTAAGACTTTTGTCGGCGGTAACTGTACCGTTAGCCTGATGCTGATGTCCCTCGGCGGCCTGTTTGCCAATGACCTGGTCGACTGGGTTTCCGTGGCGACCTATCAGGCGGCTTCCGGCGGCGGCGCGCGCCACATGCGTGAACTGCTGTCCCAGATGGGCCATCTGTATGGCCATGTGGCCGATGAACTGGCGACCCCTTCCTCTGCTATTCTCGACATCGAACGTAAGGTGACGACCCTGTCCCGCAGCGGCGAACTGCCGGTTGATAACTTTGGCGTACCGCTGGCCGGGAGCCTGATTCCGTGGATCGACAAACAGCTCGATAACGGTCAGAGCCGTGAAGAGTGGAAGGGACAGGCGGAAACCAACAAAATTCTCAACACCTCTGCCGTGATCCCGGTTGATGGCCTGTGCGTGCGCGTCGGCGCGCTGCGCTGCCACAGTCAGGCGTTCACCATTAAACTGAAAAAAGATGTGTCTATTCCGACCGTGGAAGAACTGCTGGCGGCGCACAATCCGTGGGCCAAAGTGGTGCCAAACGATCGGGAGATCACCATGCGTGAGTTAACCCCGGCGGCCGTTACCGGTACGCTGACCACGCCAGTAGGCCGTCTGCGTAAGCTGAATATGGGACCGGAGTTCCTGTCAGCCTTTACCGTGGGCGATCAGTTGCTGTGGGGTGCTGCGGAGCCATTGCGCCGTATGCTGCGCCAGTTGGCGTAATAATTTGTTAACGATCAAGGGGTGAGGAATCACCCCTTTTTTTGCGTAATACAGGAGTAAGCGCAGATGTTTCATTTTTTACCAGGAGTAAGATAAAGCATTGGCTATTCTTTAAGGGTGACTTAGTACCGGAGGTATTAAGTTGTTGCCTGAAGGTGGGACGACGCAGAGAGGATGCACAATTGTGCTGCGCCGTTCAGGTCAAAAAAAGTGTCACTACCTGATGTCGAAAATCAGTTGGAAGGCGTGACACCATAAAACAGGATGACAACCATGTCCGTTCGTATCGATAGAGACGTGATTAATGCGCTAATTGCAGGCCATTTTGCGGATCCTTTTTCCGTACTCGGTATGCATCAAACTGACGCGGGACTTGAAGTCCGCGCCTTACTTCCAGACGCCACAGAAGTGTGGGTGATCGAACCCAAAACCGGACGTAAAGTCGGCAAGCTGGACTGCCTCGACTCTCGCGGTTTTTTCTGTGCAGTACTTCCCCGCCGTAAAAATTTCTTTCGTTATCAGTTAGCCGTTGTCTGGCATGGCCAGCAGAATCTTATTGATGACCCTTATCGTTTTGGTCCGCTAATCCAGGATATGGATGCCTGGCTGTTATCTGAAGGTACGCACCTGCGGCCTTACGAAACGCTGGGCGCGCATGCGGATACCATGGATGGCGTAACCGGTACGCGTTTCTCAGTCTGGGCGCCCAACGCCCAACGTGTTTCGGTGGTCGGGCAGTTCAACTACTGGGATGGCCGTCGCCACCCGATGCGTCTGCGCAAAGAGAGCGGTATCTGGGAGCTGTTTATCCCCGGCGCACAGCATGGTCAGTTGTATAAATACGAGATGATCGATGCTAACGGTAAGTTGCGCATTAAAGCTGACCCTTACGCCTTCGAAGCGCAGATGCGCCCGGAGACCGCGTCGCTTATCTGCGGCCTGCCCGAAAAAGTGGTGCAAAGCGAGGAGCGCAAAAAAGCCAACCAGTTTGATGCGCCGATCTCTATCTACGAGGTGCACCTGGGTTCATGGCGTCGTCATACTGATAACAACTTCTGGCTGAGCTACCGCGAACTGGCGGATCAACTGATTCCTTACGCCAAGTGGATGGGCTTTACCCATCTCGAGCTATTGCCGATTAACGAGCATCCGTTCGACGGCAGTTGGGGCTACCAGCCTACCGGTATGTATGCGCCGACCCGTCGTTTCGGGACGCGTGATGATTTCCGCTATTTTGTGAATGCCGCGCATCAGGCGGGGCTGAACGTCATTCTGGACTGGGTTCCGGGCCATTTCCCGTCAGATGATTTTGGTCTGGCAGAGTTTGATGGCACCAGGTTGTATGAGCACAGTGACCCGCGTGAAGGGTATCACCAGGACTGGAATACGCTGATCTACAACTACGGCCGCCGTGAGGTCAGCAACTATCTGGTGGGTAACGCCCTGTACTGGATTGAACGTTTTGGGATTGACGCGCTGCGCGTGGATGCCGTGGCATCGATGATTTATCGCGACTACAGCCGCAAAGAAGGGGAATGGGTCCCGAATGAATTTGGTGGTCGTGAGAACCTCGAAGCGATTGAATTTTTACGCAATACCAATCGTATTCTTGGCGAGCAGGTGCCCGGCGCCGTAAGCATGGCGGAAGAGTCAACCGACTTTGCCGGCGTATCAAGACCGCAGGACATGGGCGGTTTAGGGTTCTGGTATAAGTGGAACCTCGGCTGGATGCACGACACGCTGGACTACATGAAACTGGATCCGGTTTATCGTCAGTATCATCACGACAAGCTGACCTTCGGCATGCTGTACAACTACACCGAAAACTTTGTTCTGCCGCTGTCGCACGATGAAGTGGTGCACGGTAAAAAATCCATTCTCGACCGCATGCCGGGAGACGCATGGCAGAAGTTTGCCAACCTGCGCGCTTACTACGGCTGGATGTGGGCCTTCCCGGGTAAGAAACTGCTGTTTATGGGCAACGAGTTTGCTCAGGGACGTGAATGGAATCACGACGTCAGTCTGGACTGGCACTTACTGGAAGGCGGCGATAACTGGCACCACGGGGTGCAACGTCTGGTGCGTGACCTGAACCATACTTATCGCCATCACAAGGCACTGCACGAGCTCGACTTTGACGGCTATGGCTTTGAATGGCTGGTGGTTGACGATAAAGAACGTTCGGTGCTGATTTTTGTTCGTCGTGACAAGGCCGGCAACGAAATTATCGTTATCAGCAATTTTACGCCAGTACCTCGCCACGGCTATCGCTTCGGTATCAATCAGCCGGGCAAATGGCGTGAAATCCTCAATACCGATTCGATGCATTACCACGGTAGCAATACCGGTAACGGCGGCGCGGTGCATAGCGATGAAATCGCCAGTCATGGCCGCCAGCACTCACTGAGCCTGACGTTGCCGCCGTTGGCGACGATCTGGCTGGTTCGGGAGGGGGAATGACGCATCTGGCAACCGGCAACGCCACCCCGCATGGTGCAACGTATGACGGCCATGGCGTCAATTTCACGCTTTTCTCGGCCCACGCCGAACGCGTTGAATTATGCGTTTTCGATGAGCAAGGCTGTGAACTCCGCTATGACCTGCCGGGGCGTAGCGGCGATATTTGGCACGGTTATCTGGCCAACGCCCGTCCGGGCCTGCGCTATGGCTATCGCGTACATGGTCCGTGGCAACCAGAGCAAGGCCACCGGTTTAACCCGGCGAAACTGTTGCTCGATCCTTATGCGCGCCGGGTGGATGGCGCGTTAAAAGATAACCCGCTGCTGCACGGCGGGCTAAATGAACCTGATCATCATGATAATGCCGCCATCGCGCTGAAGAGTGTGGTGGTGTCCGACCATTATGACTGGGAAGACGATGCCCCGCCGCGCACGCCGTGGGGCAATACCGTGATTTACGAAGCGCATGTCAAAGGACTGACGTATCTGCACCCTGAGCTGCCGGAAGAGCTTCGCGGAACCTATAAAGCGCTGGGTCATCCGGTGATGATCGACTATTTCAAACGCCTGGGCATTACTGCGCTTGAGCTGCTACCGGTGGCGCATTTCGCCAGCGAACCGCGTCTGCAGCGGCTGGGCTTGTCGAACTACTGGGGCTACAACCCGGTCGCTATGTTCGCGTTGCATCCGGCTTACGCCTGCTCGCCGGAGAGCGCGTTGGATGAGTTCCGTGATGCGGTGAAAGCGCTGCACAAAGCGGGGATTGAGGTCATTCTCGACATCGTTTTGAACCACAGCGCCGAGCTGGATCTCGAAGGGCCCGTCTTCTCGCTGCGCGGAATTGATAACCGTAGCTATTATTGGATCAGGGATGATGGCGATTACTACAACTGGACCGGTTGTGGGAACACCCTCAATCTGAGCCATCCCGGCGTTGTCGAGTATGCGTGTGAATGCCTGCGTTACTGGGTTGAAACTTGCCACGTGGATGGTTTTCGTTTTGATTTAGCGTCGGTTATGGGACGTACGCCTACGTTTCGTCAGGATGCGCCGTTGTTCACTGCAATCCAAAACTGTCCGCTGCTCTCACGCATCAAACTGATTGCGGAACCGTGGGATATCGGTGAAGGCGGGTATCAGGTGGGGAACTTTCCACCGCCGTTTGCCGAGTGGAATGACCATTTTCGCGATGCGGCGCGACGTTTCTGGCTCCAGCGTAATCTCTCTTTAGGAGAATTCGCCGGGCGTTTTGCCGCATCCAGCGACGTGTTTAAACGCAATGGCCGCAAACCCAGCGCCACGGTCAATCTGGTGACCGCGCACGACGGTTTTACCCTACGTGACTGTGTGTGCTTCACAAATAAGCACAATGAAGCGAATGGTGAGGAAAATCGCGACGGCACTAGCAATAACTACAGTGATAATCATGGTAAAGAAGGGTTAGGCGGCTCGCTGGACCTGATTGAACGGCGGCGCGACAGCATTCATGCGCTGTTGAGTACGCTGTTGCTCTCTCAAGGGACGCCGATGCTGCTGGCCGGCGACGAGCATGGCCATAGCCAGCACGGCAACAATAACGCTTACTGTCAGGATAACGCCTTAACCTGGCTGGACTGGCAGCAGGCAAACGGTGGACTAACCACCTTTACCGCCGCGTTGATTCATCTTCGCCAGCAAATCCCCGCATTAACGGGCGATTGCTGGTGGGAAGAGGGCGATGGCAATGTTCATTGGCTGAATAAGTACGCACAACCCTTAAGTGCGGATGAGTGGCAAAACGGCCCGAGGCAGATGCAAATCCTGCTTTCTGACCGTTTCCTGATTGCAATAAACGCCACGCTTGAGGTGACAGATATCGTTTTACCTGAAGGGGAATGGCGAGCTATTCCCCCATTTGCCGGAGAGGACAATCCGGTGCTTACGGCTGTCTGGCAGGGACCTGCGCACGGATTGTGTGTGTTCCATAGAGGATAAAAAAGGAGTTAGTCATGGTGAGTTTAGAGAAGAACGATCGTGTTATGTTGGCGCGCCAGCTGCCATTAAAATCTGTTGCCCTGATCCTGGCCGGTGGCCGCGGTACCCGCCTGAAAGATTTGACCAATAAACGTGCCAAGCCGGCCGTGCACTTTGGCGGTAAATTCCGCATTATCGATTTTGCTTTATCCAACTGTATTAACTCCGGCATCCGCCGTATCGGCGTGATCACGCAATACCAGTCGCACACGCTGGTACAGCATATTCAGCGCGGCTGGTCGTTCTTTAGCGAAGAGATGAACGAGTTTGTCGATCTGCTGCCTGCGCAGCAGAGAATGCAGGGTGAAAACTGGTATCGCGGCACGGCGGATGCGGTAACCCAAAACCTGGACATCATTCGCCGCTACAAAGCGGAATATGTAGTGATCCTCGCAGGCGATCATATTTATAAGCAGGACTACTCGCGTATGCTGATCGACCATGTCGAGAAGGGCGCGCGTTGCACCGTGGCCTGTATGCCGGTGCCTATCGAAGAGGCCAGCGCGTTTGGTGTGATGGACGTGGACGACAGCGACAAAATTATCGAGTTCGTTGAAAAACCTGCCAACCCGCCAGCCATGCCGGGTGACCCGACCAAATCTCTTGCCAGCATGGGGATCTACGTTTTTAACGCCGATTACCTGTATGAGTTACTGGCGGAAGATGACCTCGATGAAAACTCCAGTCACGATTTCGGTAAAGACATCATCCCAAAAATCACCGAAGCTGGCATGGCGTATGCACATCCCTTCCCGTTGTCCTGCGTACAGTCTGACCCGGAATCCGAGCCGTACTGGCGCGATGTGGGAACGCTGGAAGCTTACTGGAAGGCCAACCTCGATCTGGCCTCGGTGACGCCTGAACTGGATATGTACGACCAGGACTGGCCAATCCGTACGCATATGGAATCTCTGCCGCCGGCGAAATTTGTGCAGGACCGTTCCGGTAGCCACGGAATGACGCTGAACTCGCTGGTCTCCGGCGGCTGTATTATTTCTGGTTCGGTGGTGGTGCAGTCCGTTCTGTTCCCGCGAGTGCGGGTGAATTCATTCTGTAACATTGATTCGGCAGTGTTGTTGCCTGAAGTATGGGTAGGACGTTCATGCCGGTTACGTCGTTGCATCATTGACCGTGCCTGCGTTATCCCTGAAGGCATGGTGATTGGTGAAAATGCGGAAGAGGATGCTCGTCGCTTCTACCGCTCAGAAGAAGGCATTGTGCTGGTCACGCGTGAAATGCTGCGCAAACTGCAAATCAAACAGGAGCGATAATGCAGGTTTTACACGTATGTTCAGAGATGTTCCCCCTGCTTAAAACCGGGGGACTGGCGGATGTTCTTGGGGCGTTACCGGCCGCGCAAATTGCGGACGGTGTAGATGCCCGCGTGCTGCTCCCGGCGTTTCCGGATATCCGTCGCGGCATTCCTGATGCTCAGGTGGTGACGCGTCGCGATACCTTTGCAGGCAGAATTACGCTGCTGTTCGGGCATTACAACGGCGTCGGCATTTACCTCGTGGACGCGCCGCATCTCTATGACCGTCCGGGTAGTCCGTATCACGACACCAACCTGTTCGCTTATACCGATAACGTCCTGCGTTTTGCGTTGCTCGGCTGGGCCGGATGTGAAATGGCCTGCGGGCTTGACCCATTCTGGCGCCCGGATGTGGTGCATGCGCACGACTGGCATGCCGGTCTGGCCCCGGCGTATCTGGCGGCGCGCGGCCATCCGGCGAAATCGGTGTTCACCGTCCACAACCTGGCGTATCAAGGCATGTTTTATGCAAAGCATATGGATGACATCCAATTGCCATGGTCGTTCTTTAATGTGCACGGGCTGGAGTTTAACGGGCAGATTTCGTTCCTGAAGGCCGGGTTGTACTACGCCGACCACATCACGGCGGTGAGTCCGACCTACGCGCGGGAGATTACCGAACCGCAGTTTGCCTACGGCATGGAAGGTCTGTTGCAACAGCGTCATCGGGAAGGGCGACTTTCCGGCGTGCTGAACGGCGTTGATGAAAAAATCTGGAGCCCGGAAACCGATCTGCTACTGGCCTCGCGCTATACACGCGACACGCTGGATGAGAAGGCGGAGAACAAACGTCAGCTACAAATTGCGATGGGACTTAAGGTTAACGATAAAGTGCCGCTGTTTGCTGTCGTGAGCCGTCTGACCAGTCAGAAAGGGCTGGATCTGGTGTTGGAGGCTCTGCCGGGTCTGTTAGAGCAGGGGGGGCAACTGGCGCTGCTTGGCGCGGGCGATCCAGTATTACAGGAAGGCTTCCTGGCCGCTGCGGCGGAACATCCGGGACAGGTAGGGGTGCAAATTGGTTATCACGAAGCCTTCTCGCACCGCATCATGGGTGGGGCCGACGTCATTCTGGTACCCAGCCGTTTTGAACCGTGCGGCTTAACGCAGTTGTATGGGCTGAAGTATGGCACGCTGCCGCTGGTGCGGCGTACCGGTGGGCTGGCGGATACGGTCTCTGACAGTTCGCTGGAAAACCTGGCGGACGGTATCGCCAGTGGGTTTGTCTTTGAGGACAGTAATGCCTGGTCGCTGCTACGCGCGATCCGGCGTGCTTTCGTATTGTGGTCCCGGCCTTCGCTTTGGCGGTTTGTACAACGCCAGGCCATGACCATGGATTTTAGCTGGCAAGTCGCGGCGAAGTCTTACCGCGAGCTTTACTACCGCTTGAAATAGATATCCAGGAATCACCTATATGAACGCTCCATTTACTTATGCATCGCCCACACTCAGCGTCGAGGCACTTAAGCATTCTATTGCCTACAAACTGATGTTCACGATTGGTAAGGACCCGGTCATTGCCAACAAACATGAGTGGCTGAACGCCACGTTATTCGCGGTGCGCGATCGTCTCGTGGAGCGCTGGCTGCGTTCTAACCGTGCGCAATTATCCCAGGAAACCCGTCAGGTTTATTATCTGTCAATGGAGTTTCTGATTGGGCGCACGCTTTCCAATGCGCTGTTATCGTTGGGGATTTACGACGATGTTAAAAGTGCGCTGGAAGGTATGGGATTAGATCTGGAAGATCTGATCGACGAAGAGAATGACCCCGGTCTCGGTAACGGTGGCCTCGGACGCCTGGCAGCCTGCTTCCTCGACTCACTGGCAACGCTGGGTCTGCCCGGACGTGGTTACGGTATCCGTTATGACTATGGCATGTTTAAACAGAACATTGTCGATGGTCGACAAAAAGAGTCCCCGGACTATTGGCTGGAATACGGTAACCCGTGGGAATTCAAACGCCACAACACGCGCTACAAAGTGCGCTTTGGCGGCCGCGTGCAGATGGAAGGCAAGAAAACGCGTTGGATTGAGACCGAAGAGATCCTCGCAGTGGCCTACGACCAGATTATCCCCGGTTATGACACTGACGCCACCAACACGCTGCGCCTGTGGAATGCCCAGGCCAGCAGCGAAATCAACCTCGGTAAATTTAACCAGGGCGACTACTTTGCGGCGGTGGAAGATAAAAACCACTCCGAGAACGTCTCCCGCGTACTGTATCCGGATGACTCTACCTATTCGGGACGCGAGCTGCGGTTGCGCCAGGAGTATTTCCTCGTCTCCTCAACGGTGCAGGACATCCTGAACCGCCATTATCAACTGCATAAAACCTACGACAACCTGGCCGATAAAATCGCCATTCACCTTAACGACACCCACCCGGTGCTGTCGATCCCTGAGCTGATGCGCCTGCTGATCGATGAACACAAGTTCAGTTGGGACGACGCGTTTGAGGTGTGCTGTCAGGTCTTCTCGTATACCAACCACACCTTGATGAGTGAAGCGCTGGAAACCTGGCCGGTGGATATGCTGGGCAAAATCCTGCCGCGCCATTTGCAAATCATTTTTGAGATTAACGACTACTTCCTGAAGACGCTGCAGGAGCAGTATCCGAACGATACCGCTCTGCTGGGACGGACGTCGATTATCGATGAATCTAACGGTCGTCGTGTGCGTATGGCATGGCTGGCGGTGGTGGTGAGCCACAAGGTTAACGGTGTGTCTGAACTGCACTCCAACCTGATGGTGCAGTCGCTGTTTGCTGACTTTGCGAAGATTTTCCCGACTCGCTTCTGCAACGTGACCAACGGTGTGACGCCGCGTCGCTGGCTGGCGCTGGCGAACCCATCGCTTTCTGACGTACTGGATGAGAACATTGGCCGCACCTGGCGTACCGATCTCAGCCAGCTCAGCGAGCTTGAGCAGCACTGTGATTTCCCGTTAGTGAATCAGGCTGTGCGTCGTGCGAAGCTGGAGAACAAAAAGCGACTGGCAACGCTCATCGCCCAGCAGCTGAACGTGGTAGTGAACCCGAAATCGCTGTTTGATGTGCAGATTAAGCGTATTCACGAGTACAAACGTCAGCTAATGAATGTGCTGCATGTGATCACCCGCTACAACCGCATCAAAGCCGATCCAGACGCCGAGTGGGTGCCGCGCGTGAATATCTTCGCGGGTAAAGCGGCTTCAGCCTATTACATGGCGAAGCACATCATTCATTTGATCAACGATGTCGCGAAGGTGATCAACAACGATCCGCAGATTGGCGATAAATTGAAGGTCGTGTTTATCCCCAACTACAGCGTCAGTCTGGCGCAGGTGATTATTCCTGCTGCCGACTTGTCTGAGCAGATTTCGCTGGCCGGGACCGAAGCCTCCGGGACCAGTAATATGAAATTTGCGCTCAACGGCGCGCTGACCATCGGGACGCTGGATGGCGCCAACGTTGAGATGCTGGAACATGTGGGTGCGGAGAATATCTTTATCTTTGGTAATACGGCGGAAGAGGTTGAGGCTTTACGCGTTCAGGGCTACAAGCCGCGTGAGTATTACGAGAAAGATGAAGAGTTGCATCAGGTGCTGACGCAGATTGGCAGCGGCGTGTTCAGCCCTGAGGAGCCTGGACGTTATCGTGATCTGGTCGATTCGCTGATTAACTTTGGCGATCACTATCAGGTGCTGGCGGATTATCGCAGCTATGTCGATTGCCAGGATAAGGTTGATGAGCTGTATCGCCATCCGGAAGAGTGGACCACGAAGTCGATGATAAACATCGCCAATATGGGGTACTTCTCTTCGGACAGGACGATCAAAGAGTATGCCGAGAACATCTGGCATATTGATTCGGTGCGGTTGTAACATCCGAGGCCGGGGGCGCTGCGCTTGCCCGGCCTACGTTTATACACTTTTGAAGGCCGGATAAGGCGTTAGCCGCCATCCGGCATTTTTATCAGGAGGCCAGCGACAGCTGGTGCTTCTCGACATACTCCGTCAGCCATTGGGTCATGCGGGACTGCTGTTCGGCATTCAGCCACATGCCTTCTTTCGTACGACGCCACAGCGCATCTTCTGCGCGACGCACCCACTCATGCTCAACCAGATACTTCAGCTCGGCCTCATAGAACTCATGGCCGAAGTCTTCGCCTAACTCGGCGATTGACGTGGCGTCGCCGATAATCCATTCAGTATTGCTGCCATAGGTACGCGAATAATGGCGCGCCAGCGATTCGGTCAGGAACGGATAGCGACGGCGCAGTTTTGCCGCGTAATCTTCGCGATCGCCGCCAATATCACCGCCAGGCAGGATGCACTCTTTGGTCCATGCCGGGCCAATGCCCTGATAGTACGACGACAGTTTTTCCATCGCGTGCTCGGCCAGCTTACGGTAGGTTGTCAGCTTACCGCCAAAGACCGACAACAGCGGCGCTTTGCCGTTTTCGTCGTGGATATCCAGCGTGTAATCACGGGTAATAGCCTGCGGCGAGTCGGACTCGTCATCGCATAGCGGACGCACGCCCGAGTAAGTCCAGACGATATCGTCACGGCTAAGCTGTTTCTTAAAGTGCGCGTTGTAGACCTTCAGCAGGTAATTGATTTCGCTTTCATCAATTTTCACTGCTTTCGGGTCGCCTTTGTATTCGACGTCAGTCGTCCCGATGATCGAGAATTCGTCCATCCATGGGATAACAAACACAATACGTTTATCTTCGTTTTGCAGGATATACGCTTGCTTCTGGGTATGTACGCGCGGCACCACAATGTGGCTACCTTTAATCAGACGAATACCGTACGGCGAAGGCAGATGCATGCCGTCGTCGAAGAACTCTTTCACCCACGGACCGGTGGCATTGACCAGACCGCGCGCCTGCCAGGTGTGTTTTTTGCCGGTATCGATATCTTCGGCTTCAACGATCCACAGGCCGTTTTTACGGCGAGCGGAGGTGGCGCGGGTGCGGGTTAATACTTCACCGCCTTTGCGCACGACCATTTGGGCGTTTGCCAAAACCAGACGCGCATCGTCTACCCAGCAGTCAGAATATTCGAAACCGCGCACAATCTCAGGTTTCATTACGGAATCCGCGCCAAAACGCAAACCAGTAGAACCCGGCAAACTGGTGCGTTTGCCCAGATGATCGTACATAAACAAACCAATACGGATCATCCATGCCGGACGCAGGTGCGGGCGATGGGGCAGACGAAAGCGCATCGGGAAGGCGATATGCGGCGCCATTTTCAACAGCACTTCACGTTCTGCCAGCGCCTCGCTCACCAGGCGGAATTCGTAGTGTTCCAGGTAGCGCAGGCCACCGTGGATGAGTTTGGAGCTGGCGGAGGAGGTGGCGCAGGCTAAATCCTGTGCCTCCAGCATCAGCACGGATAAACCGCGTCCAGCGGCATCTGCCGCGATACCGGCACCGTTGATGCCTCCACCTATCACAATCAGATCTTTGGTTTCCATGCTGGCCTCTCGCACTTTCGTTATAGCTCATTAATGTTCGTTATCGAGCATAATAGCAAAGAATTGCGCCATTGGTAACATTGGATAAACAATTTACAGTGATACATATAACATTATGGCGTTTACCTGCTCAGGCAACGTACACTGGAGGGTAATATTGGTTACCTGCCAGAATATAAGTAGAACTTAACAAGAGAACGCCATGGATCAGTTTGAGTGTATTAATGTCGAAGAAGCCCATCAGAAACTCCTGCACGGAATGGCGGTGCTGGTGGACATCCGCGATCCGCAAAGCTATGCGATGGGCCACGCGCCGCAGGCCTTTCATCTGACGAACGACACGTTGGGGACGTTTATGCGTGACCATGATTTTGATACTGCCGTGATGGTGATGTGTTACCACGGCAACAGCAGTAAAGGCGCGGCGCAGTATCTTCTTCAGCAGGGCTATGATGCGGTTTACAGCGTTGATGGCGGCTTCGATGCCTGGCATCGACATTTTCCTGCAGAAGTGACATACGGTTTGTAAGCTAACAAAGATGCAGCCTGAAACGGACAGGATATATATACTGTCCTCTTTTGTGTGGAATAAGCGACAGCAATAATGTTGATGATTACCTCTTTTGCTAACCCCCGCGTGGCGCAGGCATTTGTTGATTATATGGCGACGCAGGGCGTTATCCTGACGATTCAACAACATCAGCAAACGGATGTCTGGCTGGCGGATGAGTCCCAGGCTGAACGCGTGCGTGCTGAACTGGCGCGATTTCTCGATAACCCGGGCGATCCGCGTTACCTCGCGGCCAGTTGGCAGTCAGGTCATACCGACAGCGGTCTGCGCTATCAACGTTATCCGTTTCTGGCCACATTGCGCGAACGTGCCGGCCCGGTGACCTGGGCGGTAATGGCGGCGTGTGTGTTGGTGTTTATCGCGATGAATGTGCTGGGCGACCAGGCGGTAATGCTCTGGCTGGCCTGGCCGTTCGATCCTTCGCTGAAATTTGAGTTTTGGCGTTATTTCACCCACGCGTTTATGCATTTCTCGCTCATGCACATTTTGTTCAACCTGCTGTGGTGGTGGTATCTCGGCGGCGCGGTTGAAAAGCGCCTGGGCAGCGGAAAGCTGATCGTCATTACTGTGATCAGCGCCTTGCTGAGCGGTTATGTTCAGCAGAAATTTAGCGGCCCGTGGTTTGGCGGGCTGTCTGGCGTGGTATATGCGCTGATGGGCTACGTGTGGTTGCGCGGCGAGCGCGATCCGCAAAGCGGTATTTTCCTGCAGCGTGGTTTGATTATCTTTGCCTTGATCTGGATTGTTGCCGGCTGGTTTGATCTGTTCGGCATGTCGATGGCGAACGGCGCACATATCGCCGGGCTGGCCGTGGGTCTGGCAATGGCGTTTGCCGATACTATTCATGTGCGAAAACGAACTTGACTCAAGTTTTGTGGTGCCGGAAGGCGGTGTGCGTTTGGACCAATTTGTAGGCCGGATAAGCGTCAGCGCATCCGGCAAAATTCCAGGGAACAATAATGAAGCAAACACAACGACATGACGCGATCATTGAGCTGGTAAAAAAACAGGGATACGTCAGTACCGAGGAGCTGGTGGAGCATTTCTCCGTCAGCCCGCAGACGATTCGCCGGGATCTGAATGACCTGGCCGATCAAAATATGATTTTGCGTCACCACGGCGGCGCGGCGTTGCCATCCAGCTCGGTCAATACCCCATGGCATGACCGTAAAGCGACGCAGACGGCGGAAAAAGAGCGCATTGCGCGCAAAGTTGCCACGCAGATCCCTAACGGTTCAACGCTGTTTATTGATATCGGCACCACACCGGAAGCGGTGGCGCATGCGCTGCTTAATCACAGCAACTTACGCATTGTGACCAATAATCTCAATGTGGCAAACACGCTGATGGCGAAAGAGGATTTCCGCATTATTCTGGCCGGGGGCGAACTGCGTAGCCGTGACGGCGGCATTATGGGCGAAGCGACCCTCGACTTTATTTCCCAGTTCCGTCTGGACTTCGGCATCCTGGGGATCAGCGGTATCGACAGCGATGGCTCCCTGCTGGAGTTTGATTATCACGAAGTGCGCACCAAACGCGCGATCATTGAGAATTCACGTCACGTCATGCTGGTAGTGGATCACTCGAAGTTCGGACGTAACGCGATGGTGAATATGGGCAGCATTAGCATGGTGGATGCGGTTTATACCGACACGCTGCCGCCAGCTGGCGTGATGCAGGTTATTGCCGACCACCATATTCAGTTAGAGCTGTGTTAAGTTAACTCCAGGCCTGATAAGCGTAGCGCATCAGGCATTAACTATACCCCATAGCCCATCATCTTCAGCAGTTTCTGCGCATGCTGCACCGCATCCTGGCGGTGGGCGACGCCGAGCTTTTGGTACAAATTGCGGATGTGCGTCTTAATGGTCGTGGCTGCAACGGCCAGCTCACCGGCGATCTGCTCGTTGCTGTAACCTGAATAAATCAGTCCCAGAACCTGCCATTCGCGCTGGGTCAGCGGGCTGGTGCGGATAAGCTCCGGCACTTCCGGATGGGTAAGCAGTCGCTCAACGAATCCTTCATCAAAGTGGGCGAATTTGTGGCGGTGGTGCTGGTTAATCTCCCGCAAAACGCGCTGGGCGCGGTGCTGGTCGAGTTCTGGCAGCGTATTGAGCTGAATCAGTTGGCGCAACTGCTGCGCCATCGCCTCACCTTCGATAACAAAGTGGCTGATAAATCCGGTACGGTTCGCCAGTTGCAGCGCTTCGAGTAAGACGCGCTGCGCGTCATTTTTGCGTCCTGCCTGCCAGTACAACTGATTAAGTAGCAACAGGTTACGGTTCAGATCGCTCATCAGGCGCAGGTTACGCGCATTTTCATTTAACTCTTCCAGTACGATTTCCGCCGGTTCAAACTCACCCAGCAGGATCTGCGCGCGGGCGATGTTGCGCCACTGACTTTGCAGGAAGTGGTTATTAGCGAACTCCGGCTTCGGCGTGTGGCGTAGCCAGTTGGCGGCCGAGTTTTTGTCACCCACCATTTGCCAGTAAATCACCCGGACTTTATCGGCATTTGAGATCCAGTCGCTGTGATAGCGACCGTTGCCCAATAAGTTTTCCAGACGGTTGAGCAGGCTACGCGCATTGTCTAAATCGCCCCGGGCCAGCGAACACTGAATCAGCAGCGCCAGGCACTGTAGCTGTTGCTGCGGCTGGAATGTGGAAAGCAACTCAATGCCCATGCGGGCAGACGCTTCAGCTTCGTCCAGACGTGCCCATGCCCACAGTAACTGCGCGCGGATACGTACCAGGAACTCATGCATCGGCAGCTGTTCCAGGTGCTGCTCTTTGATCAGCTGGAACGCTTTTTCCTGCGTCTCCCAGGCGGCCTGCAAAAAGCCCTGGGCAAATAAAATTTCGCTTTGCTGGATCAGACTCCACAGCGCGTAATGCCAGACATCATGATGGCGCGCCATTTGCTCGGTTTGCTGCATCAACGCCAGTGAACGCGTGAGATCACCCTTACAATGCAGGACTTCACCATGCACCGAGGTGGCAACGATACGGCTATAGAACCAGGCGATGGGTAATTCATCCAGCGCCAGTTTTGCCAGACGTTCTGCTTCGTCAGGGTTACCGTCGTTAATCGCTACCTGCGCACGCAGCGCGTTAAATTCAGCGTGCAGCGTCGGCTCCATGTCGCCTTTCATCTCTTGTTCCGCACGGGCCAGCAGGGTATTAACCTCGCTGTAGCGGTGCTGGCTTTGCATCAGCCAGGCTTGCAGCAGAACCAGACGCGGATTTTCCAGTAGGCTTTCCCACGGCAGGGCTTTCAGCGACTCTTCCAATAGCGCCAGTTCGCTGTGGTTAAACGGGCCCCACGCATGATTAAGTAGGATATCGCGCAGCATATGGGCGTCGCCTGCCGCCAGAGCGTGGTGGATAGCTTCGCTAGGGAAACCCTGCGCCATCCAGCTTTCTGCGGCCGCGCGGTGTATTTCAGGCAGCTCGCTCGCCAGTTCCCACTGACAACGCTGGCGTAAAAAGCTGCCAAACAGCGGGTGATAGCTGAACCACTCGCCGACGTCATCCATCCGCTGCAGAAATAACCCCTGACGCTCAATTTCCTCAAGTCGCATTTGCCCGTTTTCTTCGCCGGTGACCCGAACGATCAGCGCATCGTTCATCGAACGCAGGATGGCGCTTTTGAGCAGAAAGTGACGGGTGTCGAGGTCAACGCTATCCAGCACTTCATCTACCAGGTAGTCGGATAAATGGCTGGCGTTGATCCCCGCGAGGCGTCGTGCCGACTGGTGCGCAGAGTTATTGTTCTGGCGGGCGGAAAGGGCAATCAGTTGTAACGCTGTGGCCCAGCCCGCAACGTCATCGCACATCCGGCTGCTTTCAGCCGCTTCAATCGGGGAGGATAAACGCCGATCGAAAAATTGTTTCGCTTCCTGATGGTTAAAGGCCAGTTGTTGGCTGCCGATTTCCAGCAACTGATCGCGCACCCGCAGGTTGGCAATGCCCAACTGCGGCAGATTACGCGACAGCACGACCAGTGTGAGATTTTCAGGCTGGTGGCGCAGGAAAAAGCGCATTGCTTCGTGAATGGCTGGATTAGAGATCAGGTGATAATCATCCACCACCAGGTAGAGTGGACGATGCCACTCGGCTAGTTCAATAAATAGCTGCGCAAACAGTGACGTCAGGCTGGCATACTGGCGTTTTTGCACCATCGCTTCGCTGGTGGTGCAATGACCACCGGTCGCCTGCTGGATCGCGGCAATCAGATAGCTGGCAAAACGCTCCTGCTGGTTATCGCCTTCATCCAGAGAGTACCAACCTAACTCGGTCTTCCCCGCCGCCCATTGTGAAACAAGCGTTGTTTTTCCATAACCAGCAGGACTTGTGATCAGGGCGAGCCTGAAATTGTTCGCGCCGGAAAGTTTAGCCAACAGGCGCTCACGAACCACCGTATGGTCGAGACGAACCGGACGACTTAATTTAGACGGAATCAACATAAGTTAGTCACTTCACTGTGTGAAAATGGGGAAGAATGATTTTTTTTGCGCTTCGTAATTAATAGATATAAGGTCGGCCAGATTGGTATTTTATGCAAGCTAAGCGGGCTTTTTGTGTGTCTGATTTTGCACTATGTCACAAATCTATACATCTATTGCAATAATTTCTTTAAAGAGTCGCAACAGGCGTGGCGACTGGATCCAGCGTGACTTTCACCCAGCGGAAAGATTCCACTTTTTTATGTTGTTACTGTAACGTTTAATAAAAAGACGATGAGTTTTGTGCTCGACTTAAAACTTTCATGTGAAATAACTCAAGCAGAATGCGTATTTCAGGTGAGAAACTATTTCTCTGTTTACATATTTTTTCTAAATACGATCTTACTGTTTGATATTGTCTGGCTAATCTCTTTAGGTTAATGCGAAAACCGTGATGCATTTCAGGGGGATGCGGGGGAAACCTACGTATTGACCGGCAATGCCTCTCTGCTTTAAGTGGCGGCGATCACACTTTTATGCTCATCCCCGCTCCTCCTCCCTCCCTAATCCGTGCCAGGATGAGGAAGGTCAACAACGAGCCTGGCAAACTAGCGATAACGTTGTTTTATTACCTAAGGACCTGGAATCCCTATGTCACAGCCAACCTTCAACAAAGATCAATTTCAGGCAGCCCTGACGCGTCAGTGGCAGCGTTTCGGTTTACTGTCGGCTCACGAAATGACGTCGCGCCAGTGGTGGCAGGCAGTGAGTGGGGCGTTGGCTGAGTTACTCAGCGCCCAGCCAGCGGTGAAACCGGCAAAAAATCAGCGCCATGTTAACTACATCTCGATGGAATTTTTGATTGGTCGTCTGACCGGCAACAACTTACTCAATCTGGGCTGGTATCAGGCGGTGAGCGATGAACTGAAAGCGCACGACGTCAATCTGACCGATCTGCTGGAAGAAGAGATCGATCCGGCGTTAGGTAACGGTGGATTGGGGCGTCTGGCGGCCTGCTTCCTGGATTCGATGGCGACGGTCGGCCAGTCGGCGACGGGCTATGGTCTCAACTACCAGTACGGCCTGTTCCGCCAGTCTTTTGCCGACGGTCAGCAGATGGAAGCCCCGGATGACTGGCATCGCGGTAGCTATCCGTGGTTCCGTCACAACGAGGCGTTAGATGTGCAGGTAGGCATTGGCGGTAAAGTCACCAAAGAGGGACACTGGGAGCCGGGATTTATCATCACCGGTCAGGCTTGGGATCTGCCGGTTCTCGGCTACCGTAACGGCGTGGCGCAACCGCTGCGTCTGTGGCAGGCCAGCCACGCGCATCCGTTTAACCTGACTAAATTTAATGACGGTGATTTCCTGCGCGCTGAGCAGCAGGGTATCGACGCTGAGAAACTAACCAAGGTGCTGTACCCGAACGACAACCACACCGCGGGTAAAAAGCTGCGCCTGATGCAGCAGTACTTCCAGTGCGCCTGCTCCGTAGCCGACATTCTGCGCCGCCATCATCTGGCAGGGCGTAAACTGCATGAGCTGGCCGATTTCGAAGTGATTCAGTTGAACGATACTCACCCGACCATCGCGATCCCTGAGCTGCTGCGTGTGCTGATTGATGAGCATCAGATGAGCTGGGACGATGCGTGGGCCATTACCAGCAAAACCTTTGCGTACACCAACCATACCCTGATGCCGGAGGCGTTGGAGTGTTGGGATGAGAAGTTGGTGAAAGCGCTACTGCCGCGCCATATGCAAATCATCAAAGAGATTAACGACCGCTTTAAGAAACTGGTCGATAAAACCTGGCCGGGTAATGCTGAAGTGTGGGCGAAACTGGCGGTGGTGCATAATAAACAGGTACGTATGGCCAATATGTGCGTGGTCAGCGGTTTTGCAGTTAACGGCGTGGCGGCGCTGCACTCCGATCTGGTGGTGAAAGATCTGTTCCCGGAATATCACCAGCTCTGGCCTAACAAATTCCATAACGTCACCAACGGGATTACCCCGCGTCGCTGGATCAAACAGTGCAACCCGGCGCTTGCCGCGCTGCTGGATAAATCGCTGAAAAAAGAGTGGGCCAACGACCTCGACCAGTTGATTAACCTGGAAAAATACGCCGACGACGCGAAGTTCCGTCAGACTTATCGTGACATTAAGCTGGCGAATAAAAAGCGCCTGGCAGAGTTTGTGAAAGTACGGACAGGTATTGAAATCAATCCGCAGGCAATCTTTGATATTCAGATCAAACGTCTGCATGAGTACAAGCGTCAGCATCTGAACTTGCTGCATATTCTGGCGCTGTACAAAGAAATTCGTGAAAACCCGCAGGCGGATCGCGTGCCGCGCGTCTTCCTGTTTGGCGCGAAAGCCGCTCCGGGTTACTACCTGGCGAAAAATATTATCTTCGCTATCAACAAGGTGGCGGAAACCATCAATAACGACCCGAAAATCGGCGACAAGCTGAAAGTCGTCTTCCTGCCGGATTATTGTGTCTCGGCAGCGGAAATGCTGATTCCGGCGGCGGATATCTCTGAGCAGATCTCAACCGCGGGCAAAGAGGCTTCCGGCACAGGTAACATGAAACTGGCGCTGAACGGCGCGTTAACCGTCGGTACGCTGGATGGCGCCAACGTCGAAATCGCCGAGAAGGTGGGCGACGAAAATATCTTTATCTTTGGTCATACCGTGGAAGAGGTGAAAGCCCTGAAAGCGAAAGGCTATGACCCGGTGAAATGGCGTAAGAAAGATAAGGTGCTGGATGCTGTTCTGAAGGAGTTGGAAAGCGGAAAATTCAGCGACGGCGATAAACATGCCTTTGACCAGATGCTGCACAGTATTGGTAAGCAGGGCGGTGATCCGTATCTGGTCATGGCGGACTTCGCGGCCTACGTTGCAGCCCAGAAGCAGGTTGACGTGTTGTACCGTGACCAGGACGCCTGGACCCGGGCGGCAATTCTGAATACCGCACGTTGCGGCATGTTCAGTTCAGATCGCTCTATTCGCGATTATCAGGCTCGTATCTGGCAGGCGAAACGTTAAGGAAGCGCGATGGAAAGCAAACGTCTGGATAATGCCGCGCTGGCGGCGGGGATCAGCCCACATTACATTAATGCCCACGGTAAACCGCAGTCTATTGGCGCCGAAACCAAGCGGCGTTTGCTTGACGCCATGCATCGCACCACCGCCGCCACGAAGGTGGCGGTGACCCCGGTGCCGAACGTCATGGTTTATACCGCGGGCAAAAAAATGCCGTTGGCGGTTGAGGGAAGTGGAGAGTTTACCTGGCTGCTAACCACCGAAGAGGGTGTGCAGCACAAAGGGCATGCCGTCGGCGGTAAATCTTTCAACCTTCCGGCGAAGCTGCCGGAGGGGTATCACACGCTTACCCTGACTCAGGGGGAGTTGCGTACACATTGCCGTATCATCGTGGCGCCGAAGCGCTGTTACGAACCGCAGGCGTTGTTGGCCGGGCAGAAGCTGTGGGGGGCATGCGTTCAGCTTTACACCCTACGTTCAGAAAAAAACTGGGGGATTGGCGACTTTGGCGATCTCCGCGCCATGTTGGTGGATGTGGCACAACGCGGCGGCGCGTTTATCGGCCTGAATCCTATTCATGCGCTGTATCCGGCGAACCCGGAAAGTGCAAGTCCATACAGCCCATCGTCACGTCGCTGGCTGAATATTATTTATATTGATGTCAACGCAGTAGACGATTTCCACCACAGTAAAGAGGCACAGGCCTGGTGGCAGAAACCCACGACTCAGCAAGCCCTGCAAAAGGCGCGAGATGCCGTATGGGTGGATTACTCTACCGTTACCGCACTGAAGATGACGGCTCTACGTATGGCGTGGAAAAGCTTCTCTGCGCGTGATGATGAGCAGATGGCGGCATTTCGCCAGTTTGTGGCTCAGGAAGGGGATAGCCTGTACTGGCAGGCGGCCTTTGACGCCCTGCATGCGCATCAGGTGAAAGAAGACGCATTGCGCTGGGGCTGGCCGGTGTGGCCAGAGGCTTTCCAGTCGGTGGACTCGCCAGAGGTCAAACAGTTCTGCGAAGCGCATCGTGATGACGTGGACTTCTACCTGTGGCTTCAGTGGCTGGCGTATACCCAGTTCGCTGACTGCTGGGAAACGAGTCAGGGTTTTGCGATGCCTGTCGGGCTGTATCGCGATCTGGCGGTCGGCGTGGCAGAAGGGGGGGCGGAAACCTGGTGCGACCGTGAGCTGTACTGCCTGAAAGCCTCGGTTGGCGCGCCGCCGGATATTCTCGGTCCGCTGGGTCAGAACTGGGGGCTGCCGCCGATGGATCCGCACATCATCACAGCCCGCGCTTACGAACCTTTTATCGAGCTGCTGCGCGCCAATATGCAGAACTGCGGCGCATTGCGTATCGATCATGTTATGTCGATGCTGCGTCTGTGGTGGATCCCCTACGGTGAAACGGCCGATCACGGCGCCTACGTGCATTATCCGGTCGACGATCTTCTTTCAATTCTGGCGCTGGAAAGTAAACGTCATCACTGCATGGTGATTGGTGAAGATCTGGGTACTGTGCCGGTGGAGATCGTCAGCAAGCTGCGCGATAGCGGCGTGTACTCCTACAAAGTGCTTTACTTTGAGAATGACCATGAGAAAAACTTCCGTGCGCCGAAAGCGTACCCGGAACAATCAATGGCAGTCGCGGCGACGCATGACCTTCCCACGCTTAAAGGTTATTGGGATAGCGGCGATCTGACGCTGGGTAGAGCGCTGGGTCTGTACCCGGATGAGGTTGTGCTACGAGGGTTATATCAGGACCGGGAGTTGGCGAAACAAGGGCTGCTGGACGCGCTGCACAAATATGGCTGTCTGCCAAAACGCGCGGGTCACAAGGCCTCGCTGATGTCGATGACGCCGATGCTTAATCGTGGCATGCAACGCTACATCGCTGACAGCAACAGTGCGCTGCTGGGCCTGCAACCGGAGGACTGGTTAGGAATGGCGGATCCGGTCAACATCCCGGGGACCAGCGACCAGTACAAAAACTGGCGGCGTAAGCTCACCGCTACGTTGGAGCAGATGTTCGCCGATGACGGGGTGAACAAGCTGATTAAGGATTTGGATAAACGCCGAAAAGCCGCTGCGAAGAAGAAATAGTGTTAGTTGGCCGGATGGCGGCGCAGAATGCGTCTTATCCGGCCTACAATGACTGCGGTAGGCCGGGTAAGCGAAGCGCCACCCGGCACCGTTTTATCAGACCACCATGCCCAGCAGCAGACAACCTACCAGACCGCAGATGGAGATAATGGTCTCCAGCATTGACCATGACTTGATGGTCTCACCGATAGTCAGGTTGAAGTACTCCTTGAACAGCCAGAAGCCAGGATCGTTCACGTGGGAGAAAATGACGGAGCCGGAACCGACTGCAATAACCATCAGCTCAGGGCTTACGCCGGTCGTCGCAATCAGCGGCGCCACTATCCCACCTGCGGTGATAGCTGCAACGGTTGCGGAACCCAGCGCGATACGCAGTACCGCAGCGATAGACCATGCCATCAGCAGCGGAGAAACGTTCGAGCCGTGCATCATTGAAGCGATGTATTTGTCCACGCCGCTATCAACCAGAACCTGTTTGAAGGCACCGCCACCACCGATGATCAACAGCATCATCGCGATGATTTTGATTGAGGACACCAGCGTGTCGTTAATCTGATCCATCGAACGTCCACGGTTCAGACCAAACGTGAACATCGCAATCAGCACCGCGATAAGCGTAGCCATGACCGGGTCGCCAAGGAATTCTGCAACCGTCAGGAAAGCATGACCTTTAGGCAGAATCATCTCCGCGACGGCGCGCATCGCCATCAGGATAACCGGAACCAAAGAGGTCCAGACGCTGACGCCAAAGCCTGGCATCTCTTCTTCGGTGAAGGTTTTTGCGCTGTACAAACCTTCCGGGATTGGTTTATCGATGCCTTTCAGGAAGCGCGCGTACACCGGACCGGCGAGAATAACGGTCGGGATGGCCAGAATCGTACCAAACAGCAGGGTTTTACCCATATCTGCGTGGAAAATGGTGGCGATAGCAGTCGGACCCGGGTGAGGCGGCAGGAAACCGTGCGTGACGGACAGCGCAGCAGCCATCGGGACACCAACGTACAGCAGCGGGATGTTTGCCGCCGCGGCAATCGTGAACACCAGCGGCAGCATCAGTACGAAGCCGACTTCGTAGAACAGGGCAAAACCGACGGTGAAACCGGTTAATACTACCGCCCACTGAATGTGTTTTTTGCCGAATTTAGCAATCAGCGTGGTGGCGATGCGCTGTGCGCCGCCGCAGTCTGCCAGCATTTTGCCCAACATGGCGCCAAAACCCATAATCAGGGCGAGGCTGCCAAGGGTTCCGCCGACGCCGGCTTTAATAGAACCGATGACTTTATCCAGCGGCATCCCTTGCATCAATCCGACAGCAAGCGCCACCAGGACGAGAGCGATGAAGCCGTTCATTTTGAAACGGATCATCAGGAGAAGTAACAAGATTACACCGATAGCAACGATGACTAATGGCATGATTTACCTGGCCTTTACTTTGTTATGGGTAACGTCAGTGTTTAGATGACAAATTCCGATTGTCCCGACCGGGAACCGAGTATTCACAGCACCAATGCTGATTACCGTCAAAACTAATTAGTTTAGCTGGCTGTTATGGGTGTGTTAGGTGCTGATATGAATGATACGGGTAACATGCAGCGCTTGAAAATCACCTGAGCAGGCAAAATTTAAATTATGAGAGGCGGGTCAAATTATAGCGGAGTTGTTGCAGGGGACATGCAGAGAAATGTAAGGGTGCAGGCCGGATAAAGCGTTTACGCTGCCATCCGGCATCAATGCCCGATGGCGACGCGGATGCGCCTGATCGGGCCTTGCAGGTCTGGTCGTTAGTAGTAAGAGTGCTCACCACGCTGGTGTTCGGTTAAATCGCGAACGCCTTTCAGTTCAGGGAATTCAGCCAGCAGCTGTTTCTCGATACCTTCTTTCAGCGTTACATCTACCATTGAACAGCCGTTACAGCCGCCGCCAAATTGCAGAATGGCGTAGCCTTCATCGGTGATCTCCATCAGAGAGACGCGGCCACCATGGCCTGCCAACTGTGGGTTGATCTGCGATTGCAGCATGTACTCTACGCGTTCCATCAGCGGCGCATCATCGGCAACTTTACGCATTTTGGCGTTTGGCGCTTTCAGCGTCAGCTGGGAGCCTAACTGGTCGGTAACGAAATCGATTTCTGCATCTTCCAGATACGGTGCGCTCAGTTCATCAACATATGCGGTCAGCAGGTCAAATTTAATGGCGGTGTCGGTTGCTTCCACGGCGTCGGGCGGGCAATAAGAAACGCCGCATTCAGCGTTAGGCGTGCCGGGATTAATCACAAATACGCGAATTTGTGTCCCTTCTTCCTGATTTGCCAGCAGTTTGGCAAAGTGCGCTTGTGCAGCATCGGAAATATGGATCATAGTAATGGCCTAATAGTTGACTATTTTACTTGGTTATAATACGCCCATCATCGAGGCTCTACAAGGTTCGACACAGGCACCATACCTGGACAGTCGCCGCGCCGTTGCGTAAAAGCAGCTGCGCGATTTCCGCGACGGTACTTCCGGTAGTGACGACATCATCCACAATAACCATATGGAGTCCCTGCACCGGCAATTCAAGGCGAAAGGCATTTTTCAGGTTACGTTTGCGTAATCTGGCGCTGAGATAGTGTTGTGTGGCGGTGGCCCGAACCCGTGTGATGGCCTGCCTGTCCCAGTCGCATCCAAGCCAGCGCGCCAAAGGGCGACACAGTAAATCACTCTGATTAAATCCTCTGCGCCAGTGTCGGCGTTGCCAGAGCGGGACGCTAACTATTCTGTCCGGCAGAGGAAGAGCGCTGACGCGCCGGGCCTGTAATACCTCCAGCAACAGTAAACGTGAAAGAGCACTGGCCATTTCGCTGCGGCGTGAAAACTTAAACTGGTGGATAAGTCCGCTCAGCGGAGGAATATAGTCGCTGACGGCGATCAGACGCTGCCACGGCGGGGGTTTTTGCAGGCAACGACCGCAGGGAAGCGAAGGATGTGCGGCGGGTAGTCCGCATTGAGGACACCGGCAGAGAGGCTGACGTGTTGCCCGCGTGCAAACCGAACAGATCCCCCAGTGCCCCAACGTCAACGGCATTCGGCATAGCCAGCACAATCCTGGTACTGTTAGCATAGATGCATCCTTTCAGGCTAAAAGAGAACAATAACTGATGAATGACATCTGGTGGCAGACCCAGGGTTCGGGAAATTGCCATCTTGTGCTGCTGCACGGATGGGGACTGAACGCGGAAGTATGGCATTGCATAAGTGAGGAACTGAGCTCGCATTTCACGCTGCATCTTGTCGACTTGCCGGGATTTGGTCGCAGCCAGGGGTTCGGCGCAATGTCGCTGGAAGAGATGGCCGGGCGGGTATTAAAACAGGCGCCGGAGAAAGCCATCTGGCTCGGCTGGAGTCTCGGGGGGCTGGTCGCCAGTCAGGTGGCGTTAACGCATCCTGAGCGTGTTCAGGCGCTGGTTACCGTGGCATCCTCACCTTGTTTTAGCGCGCGCGACGAATGGCCGGGCATTAAGCCGGAAGTACTGGTCGGTTTCCAGCAACAGTTGAGCGAAGATTTCCAGCGTACGGTTGAGCGTTTTCTGGCCTTGCAAACGATGGGTACTGAAACCGCGCGTCAGGATGCGCGAGCGCTGAAGAAAACGGTGCTGGCATTACCCATGCCGGACGTCGAGGTGCTTAATGGCGGGCTGGAGATCCTGAAAACGGTCGATCTGCGTGAGCCGTTATGTTCTGTGGATATACCTTTCCTGCGGATGTACGGTTATCTTGATGGTTTGGTTCCGCGCAAAGTCGTCCCGATGCTGGATACCCTGTGGCCACAGAGCGAGTCGTTGGTGTTTGCCAAAGCAGCGCATGCGCCGTTTATCTCACATCCGACGGAGTTCTGCTCAGCGCTGGTGGCGTTAAAACAGCGGCTATAAATCCGCTGTTTTGCCCGGTGGAATCATACTGCCGGGTTGGTGATTAATGGCTGCACGTAGCCAGATCCTCAGCGGTCAGGCCGGTGATTCTGCAGATGGTCAGCGGGTCTATACCATCTGCCAACATGGTTGTTGCAATGCGTAGAGTTTCCTCTCGTTTGCCTTGTTGCAAACCCTCTCGTAACCCCTGTCGTAACCCTTTCCTGTGACCTTCCTGAAGACCATTAAGGTGCCCTTCCTGACGTAATCTTTCGGCAATAGTCATCAACTTTTCCTTATGTTGAGGTAAACGTTCGGCGACCTGGTGAATAAATTCGCTAAAACGCGCGGTGTCCCCGGCCTGCATCAGGTAATTAAACAGGGCTTTCAACTGGTTGTCATTAGCATGTCCTTTAACAAGCAGGATGGCGAGTTTTTCAACTAACCCCATCAAATCGCGTTTACGAATATGCTTTTGGATGAGCTCCAACAGCGCCATCCGGCGGTGCTGCATGATCTCGTCATCGGGCACAACGGTGATATCGACCAATGGAAATGCTGTGGCATAAAGTGGCCTGGCTGCCTCCGGGTCGTCAAATTCGTCCAGCCAGCAGAGTGAATATGGATATGGGCTGACGGTGCCATGATAAAAAAGTATGGGGATCACCAACGGTAGTTTCTTATGGCCCGCAGCCAAAATATGGCCTGGATGTTTGCTGCCATTTGTAGGCCGGATAAGCGTAGCGCCATCCGGCAGGAGCGGCAAACTAGCGCAAAGCCCACCACTCGCGCAGGCAGGCTTTACCTTCCGGGCAACTCTTGCAGCTTCCGGACAGACACCCATCGGCATCTTCCTGAATCCGCACCGCTTTGCCCATCTTTTCTAACTGATTCAGCATGGCGTCAATCATTGGCTGCGGGGTATGCAGCGTGTGGCTAATTTGCTTTGCCTCCATGCGCCCCCGCAGCGCCAGTAAATCACGAACCTGAATAAGCGATGCCATCGTTTTCAGCCTTAATGGCAATCGCCAGTGGTACTGGAACAGCAGGAGCTAGCTGTTCTGTTGGTTGACAGCAGTGAGAGATCCACCCGGCTGCGGGCACGGCGCAGCAGACCCAGCAACACGATGTTAAACAGAATGACGGCTAAGATGCACACCAGACTGTAAGTCGGATGCGCTTTGTAGCTGACGGTCTGATAAAACAGCGTTGACAGTGAATAGGCGATGTTCAGGCCCCACAGGATCGAGAAGCCCATCCAACCACGGCTGGATTCACGTGCGATAGCCCCCATCACTGAAATGCACGGGACATACAGCAGCACGAAAATCAGGTAGCTGTACGCGGCGGCGGCGCTGCCAAATTTCTCGCCCATCACGCCCATTGCGCCTGTAGCCATCTCGCCGTCGCCTTTGCTGGCTTCAATAGGGTTGGCCAGCACGCTCAGGCTGAAGGTGTCTTTCAGGCTTTGCCAGGTTTCATCCACCGCACTGAACAGCTCGTCACCGAGGTGGAAATCTGCCGGATTGAATTCTTCTTCCTGAATGTTTTCTGCGGTGTAAAGCGTGTTCAGCGTACCGACAACCACCTCTTTTGCCATCGCACCGGTGAACAGACCGACGGTTGCCTGCCAGTTATCTTCGTGGACGCCAATCGGCTTGAAGACTGGGGTGATGACGCGGCTGACGGAAGCCAGAGCAGAGTCGTTGATGTTATCGACGATTTTCCCGCTTAGCGAGAAGCTGTTAAAGGCGCTGAGGAAAATACTGACGATGATAATCACTTTACCGGCACGCAGCACGAAGCCTTTCAGACGTTGCCAGGTCTGAATAATCAGGCTCTTGATGTGCGGCACATGGTATACCGGCAGCTCCATGACGAATGGTGTTGCTTCGCCACGCATGATGGTGTGTTTGAGCATCAGGCCGGTCAGCACCGCCATGATGATACCCAGTACGTACAACGAGAAGACCGCCAGCGCGCCGTTCTGACCAAAGAAAGCCGCGGCAAAGACGGCGAAAATCGCCAGACGTGCGCCGCAGGACATAAACGGCGCCATCATGATGGTCATCAGACGTTCACGTGGCGCATCCAGCGTACGGGCGCCCATCACCGACGGTACGTTGCAGCCAAAGCCGACTATCAGCGGGACAAACGATTTGCCCGGCAGTCCCAGTGCCTGCATCAGACGGTCCATCACAAACGCAGCGCGCGCCATGTAACCGGAGTCTTCAAGGAAAGAGAGGAACAGGTACATCATGCCGATTTGCGGCACCAACGGCAGCACGGTGTTAATCCCGCCGCCAAGACCTTGCGCCAGGAAGATAGTGAGCCAGTCCGGGAAGTGCAGCGTATAGCCAATCCATTGAATACCATGAATAAACAGCGCCACGGAACCCACATCGAATAACGGCTGCAGTGCGCCGCCAATGTTAATGGCGAGCAGGAACATCAGGTACATCACGAACAGGAAAATCGGCAACCCGAGGAAGCGGTTGAGGACAATTTTATCCACCGCGGTGGTGAAATGGCTCGGCTCTGCCGTCAGGGTATTACTGACGGTATCGCAGATTGCGGCGATGCATTGGTAACGCGCATCGGCGATATGCAGCGCGGGATCGTCCATTGTTTCACTCAGACGCGCAATGGCGGCATCGAGGTTTTGCGCGGCCTCACCGGCGTAGGCACGGCTGTAGATATCGCCTTCCAGCATTTGCAGGCCCAGCCAGCGGCGTTGTTTTAGCGGCATATCTTTGGCCATCGCATCGGCGAGGGAATCGGCTTCCTGCAACAACGGCTGGGCATAATGCACCAGTTCGACGGTGTCGTTTTCCTTGTAGCGATCGATCGCCAGCTTCAACGCTTCAATGCCGCGGGCGCGGGTGGAGACCAGCGGAACCACCGGGCAGCCAAGACGGGCGGAGAGGGCGTCGATATCGATACGGATTTGCTGTTTCTCAGCAATATCCAGCATGTTCAGAGCGACGATACAGGGAATGCCCAGCTCAAGCAGTTGCAACGTCAGGTAGAGGTTGCGCTCAAGGTTTGAGGCATCGACCACGTTGATCAACAGATCCGCGTCGCCGCTTAAAATGTAGTGGCAGGCGATTTGCTCATCAAGAGAGGTCTGCGACGAGATTGTCGTCAGTGAATAGGTGCCGGGTAAGTCGACCAGCGTGACCTGATGGTCCGTCGTGGCGAAATGACCTTCTTTACGCTCAACGGTAACGCCAGCCCAGTTGCCTACACGCTGACGCGCGCCGGTGAGCTGGTTGAATAAGGTTGTCTTGCCGGAATTAGGATTACCAATTAAACCAATGGTTAGTTTTTTCATTTTTATAGACTCACTGTATTAACAGGACACCGCTTCCACTTCTAATAACGCCAAATCCTTTTTACGCAATACCAGACTTACGCGACGCGTTTCAATATGGATAGGATCGCCGAGCGGGGCGACGCGAACCACGTTGAAGGATGAGCCGGGTAGCATGCCAAGTGACAACAGTTTCTGACGATAAGCCGGGCTGATTTCACGGGCAAAACCGGTAATTTTCCACGCACTGTCAGGAGTGAATTGCATAGGGACCTACTTATATCTCGCTAACTGGGTGATTACCTCATGGGGCGACAGGGCGGCATGAGACCAGATGATTAGCCAACGTAAGGAAAGAGTAAATAATCAACAAACCAATGATAATGAGAATGGTTTCTATCATCAATAGAATAAGTGTGACGGAATGTACAATTAGATAATAATTTGAGCCAATTTTGATATTCCTCAATATTTATTCTGGTTGGGGACGAATGATTCGCGCTAGCAATTATTGAAATCCTTAATGTTTAATTAAGGTTT
>NZ_JAHLQZ010000099.1:0-14934 GCF_018919505.1 Citrobacter sp. S55_ASV_140 | reverse complement strand
GCTTAGTCATGTCAGGCTCCTTAAAAAAAGAGGCTAATGTTACCAGTTAAGATGCGCACTGAAAAACGGTTCTCTGTTAGACTTCAGAGAAACTCTCTCTACATTATGGCATTTGCGATGAAAGTAATCTCACAAGTTGAAGCGCAGCGTAAGATTCTGGAAGAAGCGGTCTCGACGGCTCTGGAATTAGCGTCAGGTAAGTCGGATGGCGCGGAAGTCGCTGTTAGCAAGACCACGGGTATTAGCGTCAGCACCCGTTATGGTGAAGTGGAGAACGTAGAATTCAATAGCGATGGTGCGCTGGGGATTACGGTTTATCACCAGAACCGTAAGGGCAGCGCATCCTCCACCGATTTAAGCCCGCAGGCGATTGCCCGTACCGTGCAGGCCGCGCTGGACATCGCTCGTTACACCTCGCCGGACCCATGCGCGGGCGTGGCAGATAAAGAACTGCTGGCCTTTGATGCGCCCGATTTGGACCTGTTCCACCCCGCGGACGTTTCCCCTGACGAAGCTATCGAACTGGCTGCTCGTGCTGAACAGGCAGCGCTGCAGGCTGATAAGCGTATCACCAATACCGAAGGCGGCAGCTTTAACAGCCACTATGGCATCAAAGTGTTTGGCAACAGCCACGGCATGCTGCAGGGCTACTGCTCCACGCGTCATTCCCTTTCCAGCTGCGTGATCGCGGAAGAAAATGGCGATATGGAGCGTGATTACGCTTACACCATTGGCCGGGCGATGGGCGATCTGCAAACGCCGGAATGGGTAGGGGCAGACTGTGCGCGCCGTACCTTATCGCGCCTGTCTCCGCGTAAGCTTTCCACCATGAAAGCGCCGGTTATTTTCGCCAATGAAGTGGCGACCGGACTGTTCGGACACCTGGTCGGCGCGATTGCTGGTGGCTCTGTATATCGCAAATCCACCTTCCTGCTGGACTCGCTGGGCAAACAAATTCTGCCGGAATGGTTGACCATTGAAGAGCATCCCCATCTGCTGAAAGGGCTGGCCTCCTCGCCATTTGACAGCGAAGGCGTACGCACAGAGCGCCGTGACATTATTAAAGACGGCATTTTGACCCAGTGGCTGCTGACCAACTACTCTGCACGTAAGCTGGGGCTGAAGAGCACCGGTCATGCGGGCGGTATTCACAACTGGCGTATTCCCGGACAAGGTCTAAGCTTCGAGCAGATGCTCAAAGAGATGGGCACGGGCCTGGTGGTGACCGAGCTGATGGGGCAGGGCGTAAGCGGCATTACCGGCGATTACTCGCGCGGCGCGGCGGGCTTCTGGGTCGAAAACGGCGAAATTCAGTATCCGGTGAGTGAAATTACCATCGCCGGTAACTTAAAAGAGATGTGGCGTAATATCGTCACCGTCGGCAACGATATTGAAACGCGCAGTAATATTCAGTGTGGTTCAGTCCTGTTGCCGGAGATGAAGATCGCCGGGCAATAATACCCGTCATACTTCAAGCTGTGGCGTGAATTATTGAGGGTATCTGGCGTTTGTTTATTTTTGAATAATAAAAAAGGAAGTGAGCAATGCGTAAACACCTGTTAGCGATCGTCGCAGCTTCAACGCTGATTCTTGGTTCTTCTGCGTTTGCAGCCGATCTTGAAGACGATATGGGGATCCTCAACGACAACCTGAAAATCGTCGAAAAAACGGATAATGCGACTGAGCTGAAAGACGCGTTAACCAAAATGCGTGCAGCCGCGCTGGACGCGCAAAAGGGAACGCCGCCGAAGCTGGAAAACAAATCCCCGGACAGCCCGGAGATGAAGGATTTCCGCCACGGCTTTGACACGCTGATCGGTCAGATCGACGGCGCGTTGAAGCTGGCGAACGAAGGTAAAGTCAAAGAGGCGAAAGCCGTTGCGGAAGACCTGAAAAAAACACGCAACGAAAACCACAAGAAGTTCCGTTAATTTGCTCTATCCGGCCTGCAAATCGTAGGCCGGATAAGACGCCAAAGGCTATCCCCGTCACATTTTTTCAACTTTAGAGTTAGAGAAATCATTCGCCGAACTGGTTTTTTCTGCTCATCTCTTGCGATACCCGTCACAGTTTCCCGCCACTAAAGCGCAAATATCGCCTTTTCTGCGGCATAGATCACTATCGCTGCGCCTCTTTCCACTTCGAAGTGGAAAACAACTCGCTACAAACTTTTAACCCCCGCCGCTAATTTACCCTCAGAGCCATTAGTGGGGTAAGACGAGTGAATAACGGAGCTGTAATGAATGACATGGGGGAATCGGTTGAACTGGCCGACCGCATGCTGGCGCAGGTGTATGCCTTGCTGCGTGAACGCCACATTATTCCCAACGCCGTACAGGAACAGATGCTGACGTCGCATGTTCGCGCCATGGCGCACCGCTCGGTAACGGGTGAACCCTTACCAGAAGTCGATGCCAGCTTGTTTGATGAAATATCTGCCGAATCAATGGCGCTTGCCCGCGACGTGGTCGCTGAGTTTGGCAATCTTCCTGAGGAAGAGGCCTGGCTGCTGTCGGTGCACTTCGAAGTCGCGAAAGACAACCTTTAAGGAGCAAAAGATGGATCAAATTACCGTAGTGATTGGCGATCGCCTGGGTAAAGGCCAGAAAGTGGCGGCAGGCGTTGAGAAAGCGGGTGGCCGCGCGGTCGTGGTGCCGGGTGTCGCGGCAGATATGAAGCTGGGCGATGTGATGAAAGCGGAAAACGCCACCTTTGGGATCTCGTTTTGCGGTAGCGGCGGGGCGGGCGCGATTACCGCGCAAACCAAATATGGCTACAAGGCGAAATATGGCATGCGCTCGGTCGATGAAGGGGTAACCGCCATCAACGAAGGCTGCAACGTGTTGGGGTTCGGTTTTATGGACAAAGAAGAACTCGGCGAGCGCCTGGTACAGGCGTGGCAAAAGAAATACGGCGCTTAAGCATGAAAGAGCAATTCACCACCACGGTGAGAGTCACGGGTAAGGGGGAGGCTAAAGCGCGCGCCTTTGCCGACGCCCTGAACCACGTTCAGGCTGCGGTGATGAAAGCGTCCCCGCATATCTTACTGCGTATTGAGCCACAGGATGTGCAGGTTGTTCAAGCGCGTGAAACGGTGCGCAAAGAGGCGTTTTTGTTCCTCTTCCTGCGCCGGGAAAGACGCACCTTCAGCGTGGAGCTGGACGTGACCGTCAACGTGACTGCCATCAATCTCGACAAGGTGGATTTCGTTACGCAACGCTGATCTTTTATTAAAAGGCATAATTATGTTCCTGATAATATTAATAAAATCGCTCATCATCGGCGGCCTGGTTGGCGTCGGTGTCGGCGCTGGGGCTGCACGCATGTTTCATGCGCCGACCACTCAAGGGATGGGCGCGTTTCGTACTCTGGGAGAACTGAATTCCTGTGAAGGGGATCCGGCTTCTCACTTCTCATTCGGTCTGGGCTTTTTCTTTAACGCCTGGGCTTCTTCCGTTGCCGCAGGGGCGTTCACGCAGGACGTCGACCATCGCATCATCCCCAACTGGGGGGCCGCCGCGCTGATGATCAAAAATCGCAACGTTGGTGAAACGCTGCACGATCCTAAGCGCATGGCGATCGCCTGCGGTGTTATCGGCATGATTGTCGTGACCTTCCTGAACCTCACCGCGTCATCCGTACCGGAAGCGCTACAGGTTACTGCCGTTAAGGTGCTGGTGCCCGCGGCAAACCTGCTGGTTAACACCGTGATGCCAGTGATCTTCTGGCTGGCGGCGATCGACGCCGGTAAGAAATCCGGCTTCTGGGCTACCGTTTTTGGCGGCGCGGCGCAGTTAATTATGGGTAACGCCGTCCCGGGTCTGGTTCTGGGCATTTTGATCGGCAAAGGTGTTGAAGAGAGCGGCTGGAACCACGTGACGAAAGTGATGATGGTGGCTATCGTCGCGCTGTTCGTCCTGAGCGGCTTCTTCCGCGGCTTCGACATGAAGATGATCGAATCCTTCCATCTGACCGTGCCTGACTGGTTGGAACTTATCCATAACTCGCTCAGCGGTAAATAACGGAGGCCATCATGGAACAGAATAAAGGTTTTTGGTTCGCCGACTGGTCGTTCCCGATCTTCGTTGGCCTGCTCTCATCCGGCGTATTTGCCGGAACGCACATGTACTACCTGTACGGTATCGGCGCATTCAACGAAGTGGCGTTCGTGGCGATGTTGAAAGCGGGAATGGACACTGGCTCCTACGGGGCGGTAGCGGCATTTGGCGCCAGCTTCCTGTTTGCCCGCATCATTGAAGGTTCGCTGGTGGGGATTCTGGATATCGGCGGGGCGATCCAGACCGGGGTCGGGTTAGGCGTTCCGGCGCTGCTGTTGGGCGCGGGAATTATCTTCCCGGTCGCCAACTTCGCTGCCTCGCTGGTCACCGGTCTGGTGATTGGTCTGGCGATTGGCTACATCATCATTCTGGCGCGTAAGTTCACCATCAATCAGAGCGACTCAACCTACGGAGCGGACGTGATGATGGGGGCCGGTAACGCTTCTGGCCGCTTCCTCGGTCCCTTGATTATCCTCAGTGCGATGACGGCCTCTATTCCGATTGGCGTGGGTTCGCTGCTGGGTGCGCTGCTGTTTTATATCTGGCAAAAACCGATCACCGGCGGGGCGATTCTCGGCGCGATGATCCTCGGTTCCATCTTCCCGATTGCGATTAGCTAACTGTTGATTTGTAGGCCGGATAAGGCGGTTACGCCGCCATCCGGCAAAGGAGAGAACGATGTTTGATTTACTCCTGCGCCATGCGCGTCTGGTCGATGACACGCTGACTAATATTGCCCTTCAGGATGGCAAAATCGCGGCGTTGGGTGACGTTGATGGTCCGGCGCTGAAAACCATTGACCTGCGCGGCGAATGTTACGTTAGCGCGGGTTGGATTGATTCTCACGTTCACTGCTACCCGAAATCGCCGATTTACCACGACGAACCGGACAGCGTGGGTATTGCCACTGGCGTAACCACCGTGGTGGATGCCGGGAGCACTGGCGCTGATGATATTGACGATTTTTACACGCTGACCCGTGGCGCGGCCACCGAGGTTTATGCGCTGCTGAATGTTTCACGCGTTGGGCTTATTGCCCAAAACGAGCTGGCTGACATGGCCAATATTGACGCCGATGCGGTGCGGCTGGCGGTGAAACGTCACCCGGACTTTATCGTCGGCCTGAAGGCGCGCATGAGCAGCAGCGTGGTAGGGGTTAACGGCATCACGCCGCTGGAGCGCGCCAAAGCGATGCAGGCGCAAAACAGCGACCTGCCGCTGATGGTGCACATCGGCAACAACCCGCCAGATCTGGATGAGATCGCCGAACGCCTCACCGCGGGCGACATTATTACCCACTGCTACAACGGTAAGCCGAACCGCATTCTGACGCCGCAAGGTGAGTTGCGGGCGTCAGTGACGCGGGCGATTTCACGCGGCGTGCGTCTGGATGTTGGGCATGGCACCGCCAGCCTGAGCTTTGCGGTGGCAAAACGCGCTATCGGCCTGGGTATTTTGCCGCACACCATCAGCTCCGATATTTACTGTCGTAACCGTATCAGCGGCCCGGTGCATTCCCTGGCGAATGTAATGTCGAAATTCCTCGCCATTGGCATGTCGCTTCCGCAGGTCATTGAATGCGTTACCGCCCATGCTGCCGATGGTCTGCGCCTGAAACAGAAGGGGCGACTGCAGGTCGGTCTGGATGCCGA
Source organism: Citrobacter sp. S55_ASV_140 (assembly GCF_018919505.1). NCBI lineage: Bacteria > Pseudomonadati > Pseudomonadota > Gammaproteobacteria > Enterobacterales > Enterobacteriaceae > Citrobacter > Citrobacter sp. S55_ASV_140. Next base: position 9,224 of record NZ_JAHLQZ010000099.1, on the reverse strand, counting down.
TTTAACCCTCTTTACGCTGAAACGCCAGCCAACCGTGCTGGTAGATGCAGAAAACGACAGCCTGCAGGCTGAACAACTGCTGGTGCCGCTTGCCGCAATACGTGCGGGTAAGGGCTATATGACCGAACAAGGGAGCGCGGAACATGTCTTCGATTTTTGAGAAATACAAATTAAAACAGGTGATTAACACATCAGGTCGCATGACGGCGCTCGGTGTCTCTACGCCGCGACCCGAAGTGGTTGAGGCCGCGATGGCGGGGATGAACCAATACTTTGAGATGAAAGACCTGGTGAATAAAACCGGTGACTACATCGCGAAATTGCTGGAAGTGGAAGGGGCAACCGTTGTCTCCTGCGCTTCGGCCGGGATCGCCCAGTCGGTCGCGGCTGTGCTGGTTAAAGACAGCGACTGGTTGCTGGAGAACCTGCACGTCACGCCCATCGACAACAACGAAATCGTGTTGCCCAGAGGCCACAACGTCAACTTTGGCGCGCCGGTGGGCACCATGGTAGCGCTTGGCGGCGGCAAGGTCGTAGAAGCCGGTTATGCCAATGAATGTTCCGCGGCGCAACTGGCAGCGGCCATCACACCGCGCACCGCGGCCATTCTGTATATCAAATCTCACCACTGCGTACAGAAAAGTATGCTCAGCGTGGAGCAGGCAGCGGTGGTGGCGCGCACGCATAATCTACCGCTGATTGTGGACGCGGCGGCGGAAGAAGATTTGCAGTGCTACTACCGCGTGGGCGCAGATCTCGTTATCTATAGCGGCGCGAAGGCGATTGAGGGGCCAACCAGCGGTCTGGTGATCGGTAAAACTCAATACGTTGAGTGGGTAAAACGTCAAACGGCGGGTATTGGCCGGGCAATGAAGGTGGGTAAAGAGGGAATACTTGGCCTGACCTGCGCTATTGAACTGTACCTCAACGCGCAGAAAGAGAGCGGTGCGGAAATGGTCGAGAAAATGACGCCGTTTATTAATGACTTGAATCAGCTTCACGGCGTAAGCGCCCGCGTGGTGTGGGACAGCGCAGGGCGCGATATCGCACGCACGGAAATTAAATTTGACGAAGCGGTAACCGGGATCGCCACGGGCGAGCTGGTCGACGCGCTGAAGCAAGGGGAGTACGCGATTTACTTCCGCGGTTACAAAGCCAACGAAGGCATTATCGAAGCCGATGTACGCAGCGTTGATCGCGCGCAACTGGAGATTGTGGCCCGTCGAATTGGTGAAGTGATTTCGCAGGAGAAAAAAGCATGAAACTGATCCCAAATTTTTATCGCGACCGCGTCTGCCTGAACGTACTGGCAGGCTCCAAAGAAAACGCCCGGGAGATTTACGCGGCGGCGGAAGGGCACGTGCTGGTTGGCGTACTGTCAAAAAATTACCCGGATGTCGCAAGCGCGGTAACGGATATGCGTGAATACGCGGCGCTGATCGACAATGCGCTCTCCGTGGGGCTGGGGGCGGGCGATCCTAACCAGTCGGCGATGGTCAGTGAAATTTCCCGTCAGGTGCAGCCACAGCATGTTAATCAGGTCTTTACCGGCGTGGCGGCCAGTCGCGCGCTGCTGGGCCAGCAGGACACGGTGGTCAACGGTCTGGTTTCACCAACCGGTACGCCGGGACTGGTAAAGATATCCACCGGTCCGCTAAGCAGCAAAGCGCCGGACGGCATTGTGCCGGTAGAAACCGCCATTGCGCTGCTCAAAGATATGGGCGGTAGCTCAATTAAATACTTCCCAATGGGCGGCCTGCAATGCCGTGACGAGTACATCGCGGTCGCCCGGGCCTGCGCGCGTCATGACTTCTGGCTGGAGCCAACGGGGGGGATCGATCTGGATAATTTCAGTGAAATCCTGCAGATCGCCCTCGATGCCGGCGTGAGCAAAATCATTCCTCACATCTATAGTTCGATTATTGATAAGGTGAGTGGTAACACCCGTCCGGACGACGTACGCCAACTGATGGCGATGACCCGGGCCTGCGTAGGTTAATTGACAGATGAGGAAACTGACGTGCGATTCCCCAACCAACGTTTAGCGCAGCTATTTGGCATGTTGCAAAACGAAGCGCTTCCACAGGACGAGCTGGCGCAGCGGTTGTCGGTTTCCACACGCACCGTACGGGCGGACATCACCGCGCTAAACGCGCTGCTCACCCAGTATGGCGCGCAGTTTGTCCTCAGCCGGGGTAACGGTTATCAGCTCAAAATTGACGATCCGGCAAGTTTTCATACCCTGCAGACGCAGCAGCCCGACACGTTGCTGCGTATCCCACGCACCAGCCAGGAACGAGTTCACTGGCTGGTGGTTCGCTTTCTGACTTCGGCCTTTTCACTGAAGCTGGAAGATTTGGCTGATGAATGGTTTATCAGTCGCGCGACGCTGCAAAACGATATGGCAGAGGTGCGCGAGCATCTGCAACGTTATCATCTGACGCTGGAAACGCGCCCGCGACACGGCATGAAGCTGTTTGGCAGCGAGATGGCGATCCGCGCCTGTTTGACCGATCTGCTGTGGATGCTGGCACAGCAGGATCCGCAGCACCCATTGGTGACGGAAGAAGCATTGAATGCCGGGCTTCCTGAGCGGCTGCAACCCGTTTTGCAGGACATTTTCGCCCGTTTTCATATCCGCCTGACCGATGAGGGCGAGCTGTTTTTGCGCTTGTACTGCGCGGTGGCGGTACGGCGGATTAGCGAAGGGTATCCGCTACCGGAATTTGCCGCAGAAGAAGCCGAGCAATCTGTATGCCTGGCCACACGGGAAATCGCGGCGGTATTGCATCGGTTGGCGGATAAACCGCTCTCCATTTCTGAAGAGAACTGGCTGCAGGTGCATATTGCTGCTCGCCAGGTTCAGGAGATCGCTCCCAGTGCCATCAATGCGGATGATGATGAAGCGCTGGTCAATTACATCCTGCGGTTTATCAACAGCCAGTACAACTACAACCTGTTGAATGACAAGCAGTTACATGCCGACCTGTTGACGCATATTAAAACGATGATCACCCGGGTGCGCTACCAGATAATGATCCCTAATCCGCTGCTGGAAAATATTAAACAACACTATCCGATGGCATGGGATATGACGCTGGCCGCCGTCTCGGGATGGGGAAAATATACGCCGTACACCATCAGTGAAAATGAGATTGGTTTCCTTGTCCTGCATATCGGCGTTGGGCTGGAACGTAGTTACAACATTGGTTATCAAAGGCAACCGAAAGTTCTGCTGGTATGCGATGCCGGAAATGCGATGGCGCGGATGATTGAAGCGGTGTTGGCGCGTAAGTATCCGCAGATAGAAATCGTCGATACCGTGACGCTACGCGACTACGAACAGCGGGAAAGCATCAGCGAAGACTTCGTGATTTCGACCGCGCGGCTCGGAGAAAAAGATAAGCCTGTGGTGATGATTGCGCCGTTCCCTACCGATTATCAACTGGAGCAGATTGGCAAACTGGTGCTGGTCGACAGAACCCGTCCGTGGATGCTGAACAAATTTTTCGATGCCGCCCATTTCCGCGTTATCGATGGCCCAATGGATCAACAAACGTTGTTCAATACACTATGCCGTCAGCTGCAGGATGAAGGCTTTGTCGATGCGGAGTTTCTTGATTCGGTGGTCGAGCGTGAGGCCATCGTCAGCACTATGCTGGGTGACGGCATCGCCCTGCCGCACTCCCTCGGTCTGTTGGCAAAGAAAACGGTGGTCTACACCATTCTTGCCCCGCAGGGTATTGCCTGGGGCGATGAAACGGCGCACGTGATCTTCCTGCTCGCTATCAGTAAAAGCGAGTATGAAGAAGCAATGGCGATTTATGATATTTTCGTCACTTTCCTGCGCGAGCGCGCCATGACGCGACTCTGCGCGTGCCGGAATTTCACCGAGTTCAAAACGGTCGCCATGGAGTGCGTGAGTCGCTTTTAAAGACGCTGCGATTATCCTGCAGCGTCGTCTCCTGCAATCGTACCCCCCTTAATTTCAAGGGCATCTCATCACGGCACCACGGTCATTACCTGGCCGGGGAAGCTAATTTGGATCACGCCGCCCCACATGCAGATCAGCTTTGACTGGGCGGTGAGTGCGGGCATATTTCCCACTAATACCGTGGGTGAGCCCGGCGCCCAGGGGGCCGGTGTGGCGGGGATACACGGCATTGGCGTCAGCACGCCGAGCGCCGCCGCGGTTGCGGCTGCAACGGTCGGGTTAGCGATGCTGTTGCACATCCCGAACGGCAGAATGTTTACAAACGGTTTGTTATCCATAATATTCGCCATCGGCATGTTGTTGATGATGGTTCGGCTGGTAGGCAACACGTTCAGCGTAGCTGGCGCTATACCAAACGAGCATTGCAGCATCGCGCCAGTACATACGGCAGGACAACTCATGGCAGTACCCCCAATTGTTTCCACAGTCGGCGAGCGGACTCATCGCCGCTAATCAGTTCATTGAGCAATTCAGGTAGCGGCGTATTCCCCCAGGCAAAGGCGCGATAGAGCAGATAAGGCACCGGGCTGTGTGGTTCAGTACGCGCCAGGTAATCCGCGACCTCTTTAATCATCCGATACGCTTCCCCGCGGTGGGCAAATGCAACGGGATTACCAGGCACTGGTGCCGCTTCTTGTACGACAGGCTGTGAGGGGACTGGCAAGTTAGCCCCCAATGCTTGCAGGCAGGTTTTAATTTTTTGTTCCAGCGGATTGAAAGACGGTGCGGATGCTGCGGGCCAGCCCTGACATACGGTATTAAGCCGCGTAAGCCATTCAAGACTTGCTGTTAGCGCCGTAACGATCGACTCTTCCGCCCCAGGTAGGGGAACGTCTGATAATTTTCCCTGCTGCCACTGTGATAAGGAGATATGCTCTCCATTCGCTATAAATAGCGGAGCTTCGGCGACCAGAACGGCGTAATGCTGCGCCATCCAGCAAAGTGGGGCGGCGCGATAATCATAGTCGCCCTCTTTGATTTTTGGGTGCAATTCCTCTGGATAACGCTCCAGCGCCAGCGTGGCCAATGCCAGAGCATCGGGCAAAGACGTTAAGCCTTGTGACCGAATCCATGCCTCACCCAGCCAGCTCATAATCACCAGATCCTTGCTGAGCGTTTTTGTCAGCGACGTGGCGATCTGTGCGACGGCGTCCCAGTCAGCGCGTCGCGGCGTGCTTTGCCAGACGCCCGTGGGCAGCGTTTCGTCATCCTGCTGGCGAGCGGCGACCAGTCGGTCGAACTCTGGTGAATAGCGGATCGCGTCTCCGCACGGTTTATCCGCCTGAATAGGCGTCAGTAATGCCTGAATATGTTCCATCATTTTCCTTGTGATAATCCCTGTTCGGTAAGCGGTACCCACGGTAGCGGCGCTTTGCCCTGTGCATCCAACAGCGCGATCTGCCAAAAGACGGTGGTTTGTAACTGTTGCTGACCATCTCCCACAGGAAGCGAAAAGCGTAATGGCAGCGGTTGCGCCAGCGCGCCGCCGACGCGCTGTTGGTTGATCATCCTCAGCAGTGACCATGCCCCCTGCCAGCGCCAGCGACCAGTATCACCGCTTACCGTTACACCTGTCTGTGACAGACCTGGCATTGGTCGCCAGGCGGAGTTAGTTGCCCAGCGTAGACTAAAGTTCAGGCTGTCTCCGCTACGCCAGTGCAGATCCGTCGTGCCGCCGGGGTAGCTTATTGCCTGTTGATTGCCGGTAAGCCGCCAGTCGGCAATTTGGTCAGCGCCGACCTCGCGGTGACGAGAGGTGCGCCAGATAACGCGTAACGTAACCCCTTCCGGACTGACCAGCGCGGAAAGTAATGGCTGCGCCGCCGCCAGTTGTTGAATCAATGGCGGCTGCGCAGAGAGCGTTTCTGGAGGGAGCTGCGCGAGTAAAGTCGTGAGTTCGCGAACCCGATCGACATCGGCATCCGGTGCCTGTGGCGCGGCGGTAAAGGGGAAATGCCCCGCCAGCCAGACGTTGTACAGTGTGAAGATTTGCCCCACCGCGCCAATGCTCGCCTGCTGGCGTAGCTGCTGGCATGTTTGCTGCGATGCGTTTACCAGCGCGTTCAGCGATTGGCTGTAAAAATCGTTACCGCCGGAAGTGGTGAACTGCGCCAGCTCGCTCTGACAATTCTGAGCGGAAAGCGTGGGCAGCGCGGCGGCAAGCGTGGTCATTTGCATCGGCGGGCTGCCAGGATCCTGTTGTTGCAGCCGCTGCATTGTGGCCAGTGAACTGCTCCAGCGGACGATAAGCTGGTTTTCCGTCGTGGTAAGCCATGGACGCTGTTTGTCGAGCCAGTCGATATCCTGCTGATAGCGGGTCAATGCGCCGGAGATTTGCGCGGCTTGCGCGTTGGCCCAACCGGCAATCTTCTGCCCGCTGACCTGCGCCTGCTCTGCCGTGGCGTAATTCACGGCGGGAGGGGCGATCGCCGGCAGTAACGCGCCGCCGTCCTGGCGCACGCGGGCAATCACCTGGGCTGCGGCTTGCTGACGTAATGCGATGGCAAACTGAGGACGATTAAGCTGGTTGAACGCGTCAATGAGTTGATCCGCGCTAGCCGTACTGAGATTGCTATGGTCAGGTGACTCGGCTGCCCCCGAGTACAGTGCCTGAAGCATGGCGTTTTCAACTGATTGCCGGGCCAGCATAGTGAGTTTGGGACGCCAGATACTGTCCGGAAGTTGTTGTATAAAACGCTCATATCCGCCAAATAGCGCCAGTGCCTGCTGGAGTTGTAGATTCCCGGGATAACCTGCTGTTCTGTCGGTCGGCAGGCTCGCCCCACGCTGCCAAAACGGTTGATTGAGCAGATCGCGCAGGCTTTTTTGCAGCGCGACAACATCCGGTGACACGCTGAACTCGCCTTCCGGCGACTGCTCGGTTAGTGAGGAGAAATGCAGACGGGAACCATCGACCTGTGCCAGAAAGCGTTGGCGCAATAAGGCTTCATGACGTAAAACGTCTTGAATCACATCATTGTCGATCAGTCGGAGCGTGCGTGCCTGGGTGAGGAGCTCATCCAACGGCAGCCGAATAGGTGAGTGAGTCGCATCGCGGCTAAGATTATTAATCGTAGTTAGCGTGGCCTGTAAACGGCTGACCTGACGGATTAAGGAACGCACAAATAGCGGAGTAACCCGTGAGTCATTGCTGAATAACGTCAGTAACTGTTCGAGCTGCTCTTCGTTGTTATCCAGACTGGTGTTGCCATAATTTTGCTCCAGCCAGCGCATCGTTTCGCGAGAAAAATACTCGCTGTTTCGCTGCGTTAATTCACTGGCGTCAGGCAACTTGAGGCGTGAAAGGTTGAGGGTGGCAATCATCCCATTCAGACGATCCTGCGACGGTAGCGATTCTGTATCTACGGTCACGCCCCAGATGCTGGCGCTGACGTTTGCCAGCGTCTGTATAGTGGGTTGCTTCACCTGCATTAATTGCAGTAATGGTAAATAACGCGACTCCATTTGCTTTGCCTGGCTAAGCAGGTGCTGAATCTGGCGGTAACGCTCCTCGGGCAGTAGCTCCTCCTGCTCGGACATCTTCTCACTTTGACTTTGCAGACAGATGCTGTTGGTCGCAGGTAATAGCAGGCTGGCTAACGTGGCGTTATTAAAGGTGTCCCGTAATTTTGTGTCGGTATGGCTGAACAAGGAACCGGGCCAGACAACAGATCGAAACTGCCACTGCGGAATACCGTTAAGCACTCGCCAGTACAGTGCGGTGGATCGTTCGCCTGCGTTATTGGCGCGCAGGGTTTGTGTGGCCAGCACTTGCAGACGATCGTGTAGTAAAACGGCGTTGGTATGTTGGTATTGCCAGCTCCAGATCATTGCCGCCAGCCAGATAACACAAAGACAGCTATAACAGGCGAGGGTAATGAAATGGCGGCGCAGATTCAGGCGCAGCAGGCGGCGGACCGGGAGCGCCAGACCACGCTCGGCGGCAATTTTGCCGCTCAGTAGCGTCTGGCAAAACTGCATCCGTGGTTTATCATGGGTTAGCGTACGGGCGACAAACCAGATCCCACGCAATAGTGGAGGTTCATCGCGGGCGTTGCTGTTAAACAGAGAATCGAAATAATCATGCAGCGGGGCGGCTAGCGGCAGGAGGTTTTCCGGCAGACGAAACAGATCTTCCGGCATAGTTCCCCGCAGCGCGCCGAGTTCCGTGATGAGCATGCGCAGTGAGCTTCGGGTATTGTCCAGCGCGCTGTCTATCCACTGTGGCTTCCAGATGGCCTCTCTGGCGACCGGGATGGCACTGCCGATGGGGCTGCGACGAGCCTCCTCCGGCAACATGGCTAACAAAGACGAAGCCCCTTCCAGTGCTTCTACACCGCTTATCAGCAGGTAGACCGGTAAACTCAACCCACATACTTGCTGTAGCTGTTGGCAGTTGTTCAGTAGGCTGGCGCGAGCGGCTTCATCGCCCTGCAGCACATCCAGCGACAGGGTGATAATCAGCGCGTCCAGTGGACGCTGCGGACGACTTTTCACCAATGCCGCGAGCATTTTTTGCCAGTCATTCTGGCGAATAAGCCGTTTTTTCCCGGCAGTTTGCAACGTTTGCGGCAGGCACAAAACACTACACTGAGGGTTAAACCACCATTGCCCGAACCAATACTCCTGGCCGTCGGTGAGTGACCAACTGCGACAAAGCAGACGGTTATCTTCTTCGTCGCCCAGCATCAGTATGCGCGTACTGTCGTAAGGATCCTGACCGCCGCAGGCGCGCTGGATCTCTTTTTGCGCACGGATGAACGTATCGTTGCGGTATTCCCACTGCCACCAGACGCACCAGAGGGTAATCGCCAGCAGCACCAGCACAATAATCAGCAGAGTCAGCCAGTGTTGCATCACCTGGAATCTCCCTGGCAGGACTGGGTCACCGGGAAATCAGGCAACGTATTCACGCCGATAGCATCTTCAATACTTAGCCACAATCGTTGGCTTAACAGCAGCAGAGCGAGCAGTATGATGAGGGCAATCAGGTGCAGACGTGAGTTGTCAGGCAGGCGACGGTGCGCCGGAAGCTGTAATGGCGTTCCCAGTGCTGCAGATTCCATTCGCTGGGCAATATCGCTGAACCTGGCGTCATGCTGGAAAGCAAAATGCCATAGCAGTTGACAGGTTTCCTGGTGGGTCTGTGGATCAAAATCGTCACGCCGGGAACCGAACCCCAGCGTCAGGCAACGTAAATAAAGCGCGGCTAAATCGCGTTGTCCGGGGC
>NZ_JAHLQZ010000098.1:0-14936 GCF_018919505.1 Citrobacter sp. S55_ASV_140 | reverse complement strand
TGCATTTTTATCTTTCCTGAGTGTAGTTATCTGATTTTACTCCCACTTTCCCGCCGTCCCGTCTATAGTATTAACTGAGGGTTTGCTGTTAAAAATCATAATTCCCCACCAGAGTGTGATATGCATAAAACCATTGCTGTGTTACTGGGTTCAATTTGTTTAACTCCTGTCGTTGCGCATGCGGAACAGCCAGCAACGTCCAGCGCTGAAGCAGAAAATATAAAAACGCTGTTTTTTGGACATGACGATCGCATTAAGGTGACTGACCCAACGCAATCACCATGGGACGCTATCGGACAACTGGAAACCGCCAGCGGTAATCTGTGTACCGCTACGCTCATTTCACCCCATCTGGCTCTGACTGCCGGACACTGCTTACTTACGCCGCCAAAAGGTAAACCTGATAAAGCCGTGGCGTTACGCTTCGTGTCGAAAAAGGGTATCTGGCGTTATGAGATCCACGGAATTGAAGGCCGGGTTGATCCTTCGCTCGGCAAACGTTTAAAAGCCGATGGTGATGGCTGGATTGTGCCCCCCTCCGCCGCCCCATGGGATTTTGGTCTGGTGGTGTTGCGTTATCCACCTTCCGGTATCACACCGCTGCCATTATTTGAAGGTGATAAAGCGGCGTTAACCGCGGCGCTGAAAACCGCGGATCGTAAAGTCACGCAGTCAGGCTATCCGGAAGATCATCTTGACGATTTGTACACGCATCAGGATTGCGTGGTGACCGGCTGGGCGCAAAATACCGTTTTGTCACATCAGTGCGATACGCTCCCGGGCGACAGTGGGTCGCCATTGATGCTGAAGACGGATTCCGGCTGGCAATTGATTGGCGTACAAAGCTCCGCTCCGGCGGCGAAAGATCGCTGGCGGGCAGATAACCGCGCGATTTCCGTGACCGGATTTCGCGACAAACTGGAAGCGCTGGCCAAGGGATAACGCATACTGCCCGTATTAACGGGCAGCACTTTTATCAGGCCAGTTTTATCATGATCATTCCGGCCAACAGCAATGCCACGCCGATCCAGCCTTTATTGTTCAGACGCTGACCAAACAGCACCCAGCCTGCGGCTAACGTCGCGGCAATCCCGAATCCGCCCCATAAGGCATAGGCGACGGAGAGATCGATGCCTTTTACCGCCTGCGACAGCGCACTAAAAGCCGCTAAAACTGCAGCCAGCGACAGCACGCCATAAGCCTTGCGGCGAAAACCATCAGAAAACTTCAAAAAGACGTTAGCCACGATTTCCAGAACGATAGCTATGCCAAGCCAGGCGCCATGAACCCATTCAAACTGCTGCATGGGTCACCTCTCTGCCCGCTTTGGCAGGCTTTCGTGTACCGGATTTAATCAGCACAATACCTACCACCAGCGAGACCAGACCAGCCACCTTCATCGTGGACAAGGTTTCGTCAAATAACAGCACGCTGAACAGCGTAATAAATAAAATACCGATACCTTCCCATAAGGCATAAGCTACGCCGAGGGCAATTTTTTTAACGGCAAAACTGAGAAAAATATACGATAAGGCGATCATTACCAGCATTAAAATAAAGCCTGAATTACCATGGCCCACGCTCGCCCATTTCATTGACAGCGTACCGGTAATTTCAGCCGCGATGGCCAGACCTAATAATATCCAGTAAAACATGATGCTTCTCCTGCTTGAGAATATAGTCCTTTGGGCCTACTGCATGCAGTAAACCAAAAAATAAAATCAGTTAGCTCAGCGCACAGCGCAAGCTCAGGCAGAAGAAGGGACTAAAGCGCGTTGCGCCAGTGTTGCTCACCCGCAAGCAGGAAAGTGGAAGAGGTACGAAGAAGTGTAGGTAAAAGCAAAAACATCCTGAACATATTGTCCATAATATTACAATTATCCGCAGTGTTGCTTCTCATCATCGCGGATGATAATTGTCCTCGGTAGTTAAACACAGATGATTTGTATCATAGGTTCATTACGAACTCAAAGCCTTTTCACTTCTTTACCAGCCCCGTTTGATTTTTGTTATAACGCCTCGACGCAAATCACATTATTATTCAGATTCAAAAAGTAAAAGCACAGGAATACACATGGCGAAACCGATCATTACGCTTAACGGTCTAAAAATAGTCATTATGCTGGGCATGCTGGTTATCATACTGAGCGGCATCCGCTTTGCCGCAGATATCATCGTGCCCTTTATTCTGGCATTATTTATTGCCGTTGTGCTGAACCCTGTGGTGCAACGCATGGTGAAACTTCGCATACCGCGCGTATTCGCAGTGTCATTGCTGATCGTAATTATTGTAATGCTAATGGTGCTGCTATTAGCCTACTTAGGTACATCCTTAAATGAGCTTGCGCGGACGCTACCGCAATACCGTTCTTCACTGGTTATCCCGCTGAAAAATCTCGAGCCTTGGCTACAGCGCGCAGGGATAGGCGTTTCGGTGGATGAGCTCGTCAAATACATCGATCCGAACGCGGCAATGACGCTGGTCACTAATTTGCTGGCGCAGCTGTCTAATGCCATGTCATCGATATTTTTACTGCTGCTGACGGTGGTTTTTATGCTGCTGGAAGTCCCGCAACTGCCCAACAAACTGAAACAAATGATGAGCCGGCCTATTGAGGGAATGGCAGCGATTCAACGCGCCATCGACAGCGTATCGCACTATCTGGTACTAAAAACGGCAATCAGCATTGTGACCGGACTGGTCGCCTGGGGCATGCTCGCCGCCCTCGACGTGCGCTTTGCCTTTGTCTGGGGATTGCTGGCCTTCGCCCTCAACTATATTCCTAATATCGGTTCAGTGCTGGCAGCCATCCCCCCTATTGCTCAGGTGCTGGTATTTAGCGGTCTTTATGACGCCCTGGTGGTGCTGGCGGGTTATCTGGTCATTAACCTGGTGTTTGGGAATATCCTCGAACCGCGGATTATGGGACGAGGTCTTGGGCTGTCCACGCTGGTGGTGTTTCTGTCGTTGATCTTCTGGGGCTGGTTGCTGGGTCCTGTGGGGATGCTGCTTTCTGTTCCGCTGACCATCATCGTCAAAATTGCGCTTGAGCAAACCAACGGCGGGCAAAGCATTGCCGTTCTGCTTAGCGATCTCAACAAAGCGTAAAATGTCGCCCCGCCTGCGCGGGGCATTTCGTTTATCGTTTAGCCCGTAGCGCCAGGGTGGCACTCAACAGCGTAAATAACGCAATTATCCACGCCATGGTCCATGGCGTGCCGTCACTGAAAGCGGCCAGCAGTAATGATGAGATAATCCCGCTACCGTACTGTAATGCGCCAATCAGCGCGGAGGCTGAACCAGCGATGTTCGGTACCGCATCCAGCGCTGCGGCCGTTGAGGTAGCCGCAATAATGCCGTTCATCGAGAACAACAGGAATATGGTAATGATAATGGCCACAATTCCCCCGGACTCCAGCTTAACCAACAGGGCAAGCGCAACCGCAGCCAGCGCCGCCAGCATCGTCGCATATTTCAGCAGTTGCTCCAGGGGATGCCGTTGCACCAGCCTACGGTTTACCACACTCATCGCCATGACGCCGACAATATTTAGCGCAAACAGCCAGCCATAATGCTGAGGATCAACATGGTAATAGCTAATATAAACAAATGGCGATCCGGTAATAAACGCATACGCGCCGACGTAATAAAACGTCAGGCTCAGGGTGTAGCGCATAAAACGCCCATTAGATAACAGGGAACGGTAATTACGAAATGCGCCCGTCAGAGAAGCTTTTACCCGTTTTGCTTCAGGCAGTGTTTCTGGTAGCCAACATAAAGAGACACACATTAGCGCGCCAATCAGCACCAGCAGCCAAAAAACTGCGTGCCAGGTGCTCAGGCGAATAATTTGCCCGCCAATCAATGGCCCAGCTATCGGCGCAATCGCCATTATCAGCACCAGCGTCGAGAGCATTTGCGCCGCACGGGTACGCGCAAAGAGATCGCGGATCATTGCCCGGGCCAGCATAGGCCCAGTACAGGCGCCAAGGGCCTGAAATACCCGCCAGAAAACAATCTGCGTGATGCTTGTAGACATCGCACATCCTGCAGACCCGATGATAAAAAGCACCATGCCAATAAACAGCGGTTTACGCCTGCCCAGATGATCGCTAATCGGTCCCCAAATCAGCTGTGCGATAGTAAAACCTACCAAAAATCCGGTGATCGTAAGTTCTACATTGCCATGTAAATCCGTGGCCATTGTCGGCATTGCCGGAAGATAAATATCGGTAGAAAGTGAGGTAAAGGCCATCAGGCCACTGAGGATCAGAATAAAAGTAAGGCCGGTGTGGCTTGCTGTAGCCACCGGCGATGCCAGTTCATTTTTACGCATAGCGCTCTGTCATGTTGAAGAAACAGACCACAGTATATATGCGACGTATTGCGGTGATTAGAGGGCTAAAATGGCATAAGTTTATGAACCATAATCATGAATAATGGCAACGTTAGCGGCAGATACTGTGATTCCACTCCAGTATTTGCTATCCAGAAATGAATTTAACTCATAGGTCCATGCGGGATTCACAGACTAATAGTACCCACAGAAAATTGCTAATCTGCGGTCAATACAAAGATGAATGCTCAGGAGAATCCCATGAATACAAAAGTACTCAATAACGGTGTTGAGATGCCCCTGCTTGGTTTTGGCGTTTATCAAATGACCGATGCCGCCGAATGCGAGCAAGCCGTACGGGATGCCATTGATTCAGGTTATCGCCTGATTGATACCGCTGCCTCATATCTGAATGAAACTCAAGTAGGGAACGCACTCAGGCAAAGCAGTGTACCACGTAATGAGCTTTTCGTGACCACCAAGCTGTGGTTACAAGATGCAAGCTATTCCGGCGCAAAGGCGCAATTTACGCGGTCCCTGCAACGCCTTCAGCTTGATTATATTGATCTTTATTTAATCCATCAGCCCTATGGAGATGTACATGGTGCCTGGCGCGCTATGGAGGAGTTATATGAGGAAGGAAAAATCCGTGCGATTGGCGTGAGTAATTTTTATCCGGATCGACTGGCTGATTTAATGGCCTTCAATCGCGTGATTCCTGCCGTAAACCAGATTGAGGTAAACCCATTCCATCAACAGCCACATGCGGTTGCCTGGATGCAGAGCAGAAACATTCAACCACAAGCCTGGGCACCGTTCGCGGAGGGACGTAATGACCTGTTTCAGAACCCGGTTTTAGCGGCTATTGGGGAAAAATATGGCAAAAGCATCGGTCAGATCGTGCTGCGCTGGATTTATCAGCGCGGAATTATTTCACTGGCGAAAACCGTGCGTAAAACGCGTATGACCGAAAATATTCAGGTGTTGGATTTTAGCTTGACCCCGGAAGAAATGACGCAAATTGCCGCCATGGATAGCGGAAGCAGCGCGTTTTTCTCGCATCGAGATCCGGCTAGAGTGGAATGGATCACCCAGCGGAAGCTGGACGTTTAAAAAAACGGCCTCCGCAGAGGCCGTCTTACTTTTAGCTAACGATTACAGCGCTTTCAGAATCGCATCCACGCTGGCCTTGGCATCGCCAAACAGCATATGGGTGTTTTCTTTAAAGAACAGCGGGTTTTGTACGCCAGCATAGCCGGTGTTCATTGAACGTTTAAACACGATAACGTTCTGCGCTTTCCACACTTCCAGCACTGGCATACCGGCGATCGGGCTGCGTGGGTCATCCTGCGCCGCCGGGTTTACCGTATCGTTGGCGCCAATAACCAGTACGGTATCGGTGTCGGCGAAATCATCATTGATTTCATCCATTTCCAGCACGATGTCATATGGCACTTTGGCTTCCGCCAGCAGCACGTTCATATGACCCGGCAAACGCCCTGCTACCGGGTGGATCCCGAAACGCACTTTGATGCCGCGGGCACGCAACTTCTCAGTGATTTCCGCCACCGGATATTGCGCCTGAGCCACAGCCATACCGTAGCCCGGAGTGATGATCACGGAATGCGAGTTCTTCAGCATTTCTGCTGTGTCTTCTGCATTAATCTCCCGGTGTTCACCCACTTCTTCATCAGAACCCGTAGATGAGCCATCAGAACCAAAGCCGCCCGCAATAACGCTGATGAACGAACGGTTCATTGCTTTACACATAATGTAAGACAGGATCGCACCGCTCGAACCTACCAGCGCACCGGTAACGATCAGCAGATCGTTGCTCAGCATAAAGCCCGCCGCCGCCGCCGCCCATCCGGAGTAGGAGTTGAGCATTGAAACGACTACCGGCATGTCTGCACCACCGATGGACGCCACCAGATGCCAGCCAAAAGCCAGCGCAATAATGGTCATCACCAGCAGCGCCAGAACCTGCAGGCCAACGCTTTCAGTACGAACAAACACCACCAACAGCAGGAAGGAAACGACCAGCGCCGCGAGGTTCATTTTGTGACGGTTTGGCAGCATCAGCGGTTTAGAGGAGATCTTGCCGCGCAGTTTGCCAAAGGCCACCACGGAACCGGTAAAGGTCACCGCACCGATAAAGATACCGAGGAACACTTCTGTCAGGTGAATGTTCACCAGAATCGGTTCCAGGCCCGTGTCGTGATACAGGTAGCTGTTAAAGCCCACCAGTACCGCCGCCAGACCAACGAAGCTGTGCAGAATCGCCACCAGCTCCGGCATCTCGGTCATCTCGACTTTTTTCGCCAGGCGGATACCAATCGCGCCGCCGATGATCATCGCTACCAGGATCCAGGCAACATTGCCGGTATCCGGGCCAAAAATCGTCGCAATCAGCGCAATCGCCATCCCGGCGATACCGTAGTTGTTACCCTGCTGGGAGGTTTCGTGTTTCGAAAGTCCCGCCAGGCTGAAAATAAACAGGATCGCGGCAACAATGTATGCAGCTGTAACTAATCCTCCAGACATATGTTACCCCTTAGTTTTTCCGGAACATTTTCAGCATGCGCTGAGTCACGGTGAAGCCACCGAAAATATTAATGCTGGCAATAAGCACCGCGATAAAGCTCAGGAAACTCACCCAGCCACCCTGGCCAATTTGTAACAACGCGCCGACAACGATAATCCCGGAGATGGCGTTGGTCACAGACATCAGCGGAGTATGCAACGCGTGCGACACATTCCAGACCACGTAGTAACCCACCACGCAGGAAAGCGCGAACACCGTAAAGTGACCGAGGAACTCTTTCGGGGCGACGTCGGCAAGCCAGCCAAACAAAATGACTACCAGCGCCATCAGCGCATATTTACGCCATGGTGAAACCGGTTTTTTCTCTTCTTTCGGCGCGGGAGCCGCTTTTGGCGCAGCCTGCGGCTGAGCTGAAACCTGGATCGGCGGCGCAGGCCAGGTGATTTCACCCTCACGAACCACCGTCACGCCACGCACCACCACGTCGTCAAAATCAACGGTAATGTTGCCGTCTTTCTCTTTGCACAACAGTTTGAGCAGGTTGACGAGGTTGGTACCGTACAGTTGGGAAGACTGCGTCGGCAGACGACCAGGCAAATCGGTATAACCGATAACCTTCACACCGTTCTCGGTGGTGGTCACCTGGTTAGGCACGGTATATTCACAGTTACCGCCGTTTTGCGCGGCGAGATCGACAATTACACTCCCCGCTTTCATCGAATCAACCATTTCACGGGTGATCAGTTTCGGCGCAGGCTTACCCGGGATCAATGCCGTTGTAACGATAATGTCGACATCTTTTGCCTGAGCGGCGAAAAGCGCCATCTCGGCTTTGATGAAGGCTTCGGACATCACCTTAGCGTAACCGTCGCCGCTGCCCGCCTCTTCTTTAAAGTCCAGTTCGAGGAATTCAGCGCCCATACTCTGAACTTGTTCTTTCACTTCCGGACGGGTGTCAAAAGCACGGACGATAGCGCCCAGGCTGTTTGCCGCCCCGATCGCCGCAAGCCCTGCCACACCCGCACCAATCACCATGACCTTGGCAGGCGGAACCTTACCCGCGGCGGTGATCTGTCCGGTAAAGAAGCGGCCAAATTCATGGGCGGCTTCAACAATGGCGCGATAGCCGGCGATATTCGCCATCGAGCTTAAGGCATCAAGCGACTGCGCACGCGAAATACGCGGGACGGAGTCCATCGCCATCACTGTCACATTGCGCTCTGCAAGCTTTTGCAGCAGTTCCGGGTTTTGCGCAGGCCAAAGAAAACTCACCAGCGTCGTGCCCGGATTAAGCAAGGGAATTTCCGCCTCTTCCGGTGCATTGACCTTCAGAATAATCTCTGACTGCCAGACAGCATTGCCGTCAACAATTTCTGCGCCTGCCTGCACAAACGCCTTATCGTCAAAACTCGCCAGTTGACCTGCGCCGCTTTCAACCGCGACGCTAAAACCCAGCTTTAGCAGCTGCTCAACCGTTTTCGGCGTAGCTGCGACACGGGTTTCATTGGTTAACCGTTCTTTTGGTATGCCAATTCGCATAATGTTCCCTTCCATCTGTATTTTTGATGATGGTTTATCAATGTTTACAAGAGGCATGCGCGCACTCTCGAAAGAGGTCAGTGTTACCTCAATAAAATAAAACAGTAACAAACTCTGTATAACCTACTGAAAATGGAGCCTGTGATCTAGCGCCAAAAAACAGTATTTATTATGAAATTCGCAAAACAGGGATGAATTCGCCAGCAGACAGGGATAATGCCCTTTAAATAGCCCGCAATGGCTGATAATTCGCTCAAGCGAAGCGGCAAAACATGATTAAGCGCCACCAGAGAACAATTGATTAACATTAAATTAACTTATGAAATTCAACTGTTTTATCAGTTTTAGCCTCCAAACGCCGAATTTTTGGACATATCACAAAATGTTATCGACACTGTTACACCCTGTGGCACGATGAGTGAAAAATGACGCAGACACTGACACAATTTAAATGCAATAATCAGCGACGTTTCTAGTCAATAACAATACCAGTACCTGGTTTGCGCAAGGCGAAGGATTATTTTTATGAAGCTTAAGAACACTCTCCTGGCGTCCGCACTTATTTCTGCGACTGCTTTTTCTGTAAATGCAGCGACAGAATTGACGCCGGAGCAAGCTGCTGCCCTGAAACCCTATGACCGCATTGTGGTTACCGGTCGTTTTAATGCGATCGGTGACGCGGTGGATGCCGTATCACGTCGTGCAGATAAAGACGGTGCAGCCTCTTTTTATGTTGTTGATACCTCAGATTTTGGCAGTGGCGGTAACTGGCGCGTTGTAGCCGACATCTATAAAGCCGACGCTGAAAAAGCGGAAGCATCCAAAAACCGTATTATTAACGGTGTGATGGAGTTACCTAAAGATCAGGCCGTTCTGATAGAACCTTACGATACCGTTACGGTACAGGGCTTCTACCGCAGCCAGCCTGAAGTGAATGATGCCATCACCAAAGCGGCGAAAGAAAAAGGGGCTTACTCCTTCTATATCGTTCGCCAGGTCGATGCCAACCAGGGTGGTAACCAGCGTATTACCGCATTCATCTATAAAGCGGATGCGAAAAAACGCGTAGTACAAAGCCCTGATGCAATCCCGGCTGATTCTGATGCCGGTCGCGCCGCATTAGCTGCAGGTGGTGAAGCCGCGAAGAAAGTTGAGATCCCGGGCGTTGCGACTACCGCATCTCCGAGTGCTGAAGTTGGCCGCTTCTTCGAAACGCAATCCACCAAAGGTGGACGTTACACCGTCACGCTGCCGGATGGCACGAAAGTTGAAGAGCTGAACAAAGCGACTGCTGCCATGATGGTTCCGTTCGACAGCATCAAGTTCACCGGTAACTACGGCAATATGACCGAAGTCTCTTATCAGGTTGCCAAGCGCGCAGCGAAGAAAGGCGCGAAGTATTATCACATTACTCGCCAGTGGTCAGAACGTGGTAACAACATGACCATCAGCGCTGATCTGTATAAGTAATATCCTATGCTTTATCAGGCCTGCAGCGCTTGTAGGCCTGATAATTTTCCCTTGTTAAGCCCTCAGCCCGAACAAAAAACACGAATATTAAGACAACTTTTCACACTATTAGTCACAAATCTCTCTATCCCCATTGCATGCGTTCTCTTCTCTCCGTAAAATCCCGCGCCTTAGTGGCTTTCACCATTTTTATGCGGTTTGCCAAAATAATTATTCTCTCACTCTCGTTTTAGTAACTGGATACAAATGGAAAAGAAATTGGGTCTGAGCGCACTGACCGCGCTGGTTCTAAGCTCAATGCTCGGCGCTGGTGTTTTCAGCCTGCCACAAAATATGGCGGCGGTTGCCAGCCCGGCTGCATTACTGATTGGTTGGGCGATTACCGGTGCGGGTATTTTGCTACTCGCCTTTGCCATGCTGATCCTGACGCGTATCCGACCTGAACTGGACGGTGGCATTTTTACCTACGCGCGCGAAGGTTTCGGGGAACTGATTGGCTTCTGCTCGGCATGGGGATACTGGCTATGCGCCGTTATCGCTAACGTTTCGTATCTGGTTATCGTCTTCTCTGCGCTCAGCTTCTTTACCGATACGCCGGAATTACGCCTTTTTGGCGATGGTAATACCTGGCAGGCTATTGTTGGCGCATCAATGCTGCTGTGGATCGTCCATTTTCTGATACTGCGTGGGGTGCAAACCGCAGCCAGCATAAACCTGGTCGCGACCCTGGCCAAATTGCTGCCGCTTGGCCTGTTTATCGTGTTGGCGTTCATGCTGTTTAAGCTCGATACCTTCAGTCTGGATTTTACCGGCGTCGCGTTGGGCGTCCCCGTCTGGGAGCAGGTCAAAAACACTATGCTCATTACCCTTTGGGTATTCATCGGTGTGGAAGGCGCAGTGGTGGTTTCCGCCCGCGCACGAAACAAACGCGATGTCGGACGCGCCACGCTGCTGGCGGTGCTTGCCGCGCTGGGCGTTTATCTGTTGGTCACCCTGCTGTCGCTGGGTGTTGTCGCGCGTCCAGAACTGGCAGAAATCCGCAACCCATCAATGGCCGGTCTGATGGTAAAAATGATGGGGCCATGGGGCGAAATTATTATTGCCGCGGGTCTGATTGTCTCCGTTTGCGGTGCCTATTTAAGCTGGACGATTATGGCGGCGGAAGTGCCATTCCTCGCCGCTACCCACAAAGCGTTTCCACGGATTTTCGCGCGTCAGAATGCGCAGGGTGCGCCATCCGCGTCGCTGTGGCTGACCAACATCTGCGTCCAAATCTGTCTGGTGCTGATCTGGCTCACAGGTTCCGACTACAATACGCTACTGACTATTGCCTCAGAGATGATTCTGGTGCCCTATTTGCTGGTCGGCGCATTTTTGCTGAAAATCGCTACCCGTCCGTTGCATAAAGCCGTCGGTGTCGGTGCGAGCATTTATGGCATATGGTTATTGTATGCGTCAGGTCCGATGCACCTGCTGCTGTCTGTGGTGCTATATGCGCCGGGACTACTGGTTTTCCTTTATGCCCGTAAAACACACGCGCATGAAAATGTATTAAAACGTCAGGAGATGGCGCTGATCGGCCTGCTGCTTATTGCAGCAGTTCCGGCGACCTGGATGTTGGTGGGGTAACGCTATCCCCATCGTTCGCGAAACCTGGAGATTACGATGGGATCTGGTTGTGTACAAAAACAGGAAGCACGAGAGGCTTAGAAATCCACTGGTGACGCGGCTTACACTGCGTCCCTAGATTTTACGAGGCTTCCCATGAATACCAAAATCGCCAGCACTTCATACACAGCTAAAGGTGGCTACGTATGGCGTAAGCGTTTCGACAAATCCACGCTTTCTATCACCCTCCAAACTCGTGACCATAACGACGGCCTCAGACGAGCTACCCTGATGAATATGAAGTTCTTGGAGTACAAGAGCGCAAGCATCGGAAAGTTTGAGGCTATGAATATCTTGATGAAGGATTATCGAGACACCATCGTTAAAGCTGATCTAATGGCTGGCTATCACGCTACTCTCGCTTCTCTGAATGTTGATGTAAGCAACAGTGCTATTCCTATTCCAGCAGTAGCACAGGTGGCTGCTGTTGAGCTTAAAGCAGCACAGCTTGCTGTAGAAGCTGATCCACGTCATACCTTTGAAGAAGGTAAAACGGCTTACATCGAGCATAACAGCCAATGGAAAGTAGCAACAGGTAGAGCATTTGCCAGTCTGGTTAATCGGTTCTTAGGTTGGGCTGCTGCTAATCACAATCGTTACGTTGAAGATATGACACACGAGCACGTTATTCTCTTCAAGTCATGGATGGATAGTTGTGAAGAAATTAAAACTCAGGCAATTAAGAACCAGTACATCACGAGACTCTATGCAATGTTCACCTTCTTCATGGACATTAAGAGATGGATTAAAGACAACCCGTTTCGTGGTATTGTAAGTATCCCGCATAATCGTGCCATTCACATTTAGAGATCCTCCGGCATAATCACTCTGCCAACAAAGGAGATCGCTATGCGTAAAGCCCGTTTTACTGAGCATCAGATCATTGCCGTAATTAAATCGGTTGAAGCCGGACGAACCGTTAAAGATGTCTGCCGGGAGGCCGGTATCTCTGAAGCCACCTACTACAACTGGAAGTCCAGATACGGCGGCATGGAGGCTTCTGATATTAAAAAGATCAAGGATCTTGAGGACGAGAATCGGCGTCTCAAACAGATATTTGCCGACCTGAGCTTTGAGAACCGGGTGCTGAAAGAAGTTATCGAAAAAAAGCTTTAAAACCAGCCTTTAAGCGTGAGCTGGTCACTCATCTGATAACGACATTTGGACTCAGTATCCGTCAGGCCTGCCGGAGTCTGAACCTGAGCAGAACGGTTTACCATTACCGTCCGAATACCACGCGGACGAACCCGTTATTGTCGCGTTGCAGGCAGTGGCAGAGCGATACCCACGGTACGGTTTTCCAAAACTTTTCCAGGTTCTGCGGCGGCAGGGATACCCGTAGAATCACAAAAGAATCCATCGTATTTATTGTCTGCTGAAGCTGAATTTTCGCCGTAAAGGCAAACAACGGTTGCCGGTGCGTAATCCCTCGCCACTGGTCACACCGGAAGCGCTGAACCAGAGCTGGTCTGTCGATTTTATGCATGATGCTCTGGTCTGTAGCCGTCGTTTTCGCACGTTCAATGTCGTTGATGACTTTAACCGTGAAGCTTTGCCGATTGAAATCGATCTAAATCTACCAGCTTTGCGCGTGGTCCGTGTACTCGACAGGATCGCGGCAAATCGCGGCTATCCGGTCATGCTACGCATGGATAATGGTCCGGAATTTATCTCACTTGCACTGGCTGAATGGGCAGAGCAACATGCAGTAAAACTGGAATTTATTCAGCCGGGTAAGCCGACGCAGAACGCTTTTATTGAGCGCTTTAACCGAACATACCGTACAGAAATACTCGATTTTTATCTGTTCAGAAAGCTGAATGAAGTGCGGGAAATCACGGAAAGATGGGTGTCAGAATATAACTGTGAACGCCCGCATGAATCACTGAACAATATGACGCCGGAGGAATATCGGCAACACAATCATTTGGCCGGGATCTCAAAAAATGCCTGGAACTAAAACGGGTCTATTTACATTAACACTGAGGGATCAGCAGAAGCATTCGATGAATAACCAAAGTCACACGACCATAGCAACTTGTAAGCGTATGCATTAGCAAGGATGTAATCTAAATCAAGGCTACCGTGAATCTCTTCCTCGTTATAAGGATAGATAGCACCAAAACCAAGAACAGGAATACCCTTGCTTCTCATATCACGCTGATATTCAGGATAACCCGCTAACAACTCAGCTTTAGCATCTTCTGTTAGATGTTTTGCATCGTCCCATGTTGCATTCTGAAAATAGAGCTTACCGCTATCATCTACAAGGGACTGAGGTTACACTCATTTACATTAAAATAAATCATTAGGCGACATCATTGTGAGAAAATTCTTATTCCAAGTTTTTTAAATATAATTAAGGCGTCACGTTGAGAAAGTTAACAATATTAGCAATTAATGTTGCCCTACTTACAGGGTGTGTTAGCAATATTCCAAGTAAATATGATCATTCTACAGTTACTGGTGCAGGCAGGACCAAAGCAGAACTTATTACTAAGCTTGGTATTCCTAGTCGCACAATGAAAATTGACGATAATATAACCGCTTATCAATGGGACAGTGATCAGGGAAGCACTTCTGTAGGTCATTTACAGAGCAACTCTATTGGAGGGGCTTATGGTCAATCACAACGTGAGTTTGGCGGTGAAACAAACGCTGGAGCAATAGGGAGTAGTGATACTGTTGGTAATAGCACAGGAGACATTACAACACACGTATGCGCATATTCAGCTAATCTTGATAATAACAGTAATAAGGTTGTTTCTGCTGATTTAGTAGGATCTGTTGATAATAAATGTTTATCTCATTTCGAGAAAATGCTCACTTTAGATAGCACCGCAGTAGCAAAACATGACGAAGTGGTACACCATAATGAAAATGTACGTGATTACGCTGCATGGTGGTTATTACTTCCTATCCCTGGCTACTCAATCTACCGCCACAGTAAAAATGATGTAGCATTAGAAATAGAACCAGTACGCTAACAATAAGGGCATTCATGCCCTTTTCTTTTCCCACATCGTAATCTTCTTTTCTCATTGTAAAAAAAGTTGCTAGAAATCTAACATCGTTCACGAAACAAGCTTGTTCATGTTATCGTAAATATCTACCCCCTGTTTAGTTGAGATTTGAAAAAGTTGCGGGAGGAGTCTAAACAGCTTTTTAGAAAACTAGTAAAGGGGGTGATACCCCTGTCACCATATGGCCTACAGGTAATTGCTCCTTCATCGTAAATACCTTCACCACAATAGCGAGATAACTATCTGTTATCCCTCCATCGTAGACATATCATGCACTTAGCTACACTACCCTTATGTTTTGTGTATGACTTCTGCATGTTGCTGAGTATGAAGGCTACCTCATAGCTATACCAT
>NZ_JAHLQZ010000097.1:0-15144 GCF_018919505.1 Citrobacter sp. S55_ASV_140 | reverse complement strand
TCTCAGGTAGAGAATAAAAATCATGAGTGACATTAGTAAAGTGAAGAATCGAACGGCGGGCGCTGCCGGTATGGGACTGCGCGCCCGGCTGCTCTCATGGCTACACAATATCCATCCCGGTGTGGCGATGAAGCTCGGTATGATTCTGGTTTTTTGTATTGCAACGCTGCTGATCGGTGCCTCTTTTATATTATCTTCTTACCTTTCCCGTGAATTGCAGGCTAATGCCCTGGAGATGATTAAAACCAACACGCGTATTTTCCACAATAGTATTTCTAATGAATTCCAGCGTGTCACCCGCGATGCAGAGCATTACAGTAATGTTTATATTAATAATTACCAAAACGTTGCCGATAAACCGCTGCGTTATATGGATGCAACTGAATTAAAAGCGATACTGAGCAATCCCAATACTAACGCGCATTTCACCGAATTAACCAGCGTATTTGCCAGCACATTTATTTTGCAAGGCGAGCAGTTTGTGCGTGTTAGCAGCACGTTATTGGCAAGCTCTGGCAATACGGCCACCGCAACGGCATTGGGGCACGATAACCCGGCATTGCCGCTACTGCTGAAAAACAAACCATTTTCGGGTGTGGTCACGCTGTTCGGAAAGCAGTTTATTAGCCACTATGAGCCGATAGCCGATAAATATGGTCAGGTCGTTGGCGCGGTTGCGGTGGGATTCGATGTTAAACAAAGTCTGCAACCGATTATTCAGCGTTTGTTGAATGTGCATATTGGTAAAGAGGGTTACGCCTACGTGCTGGATGCCGGATTCGAACCGGGTCGTATGTTGGTCCATCCATCGTTGAGCAATCAACAGGCGATTAATATCACCGATGCCAATGGCTATAAGCTGTTTGCCGATATCCTCGAACATAAAAATGGCATCACTTACTACAACTGGGTAAGTCGCTACGGTACGCCGCCGAGGACCAAGGTTGCCGTCTATGAATATATCGACGGGATCGACTGGATCATTGCCACCACCAGCTACGTTGATGATGTATCCAGAAGCAGTAACCTGGTACGCAATGGCCTGTTGTTGTTCACGGCTTTCCTGTTACCGGTCATTTTACTGCTGATTGCCGTTGCCAGTCGTTTTCTGATTTCACGCCGTTTAAACCGCGTACTCGGGATTGCGCAGACCATCGCAAAAGGAGATTTAACGGTTGACGTGGAGATCGATCATCACGATGAAATTGGCGAACTGCTGAGTGCGGTAGAGATGATGCGTCAGCGTCTGCACTCGCTGGTCGGCGATATGGTTTCTCACGCGGATTCGGTACATCAGGCATCGCTGCATATCACCGAGGCGGTAGATGGTCAGGCGTCAACCAGCGTGGAAACGTCATCTTCGGTGGCCGAAATTACTTCCACGATGGAAGAGCTGTCGGCCTCTTCTACGCAAATTGCTGAGCACTCGCGGGCGGTGGTGGATATTGCCAACCAGACGCTTGAGGATTGCAATAAAGGTTCAGAGTCGATGTCACAATTGCTGATGCGGATGACGGATATTGATACCGATAATCAGCAAAACATGCGTGAAATTATGATGCTCGGCAATAAGTCGACGGAAATCAGTCGCGTGATGGTGATCATCAATAGCGTTGCCGATCAAACGAAACTTATCGCCTTTAACGCCGCGCTGGAGGCCGCCAGCGCTGGAGAAGCCGGTAAGCGTTTCTCGGTGGTGGCGGCTGAAATTCGTCGTCTGGCCGATTCAGTAACGGAATCGACGGTTGAGATCGAGAATAAGATCAGCGAGATCCAAAACGCGATCAATCGTCTGGTGCTGAACGCGGAGAAAGGCGGCGAGAGCATTAAAGCGGGAGCCAGGGCCTGTAAAGTCAGTGCTGAACATCTGAACGACATCGTCGTTACCGCCGAGCAAACCTCTACGGCGGCGCTACAAATTTCACTATCGACCCAGCAGCAGAAAACGGCGAGCAATCAGGTGGTCATGGCGCTGCGTGAGATCGTCGTGGCCAGTAACTATACCTCGCAATCGATCAAAGACATTTTGGTTGTCAGTCAGGATATGACGCAACTGTCGAAAGCGCTGAAAGAGGCGTCGACGTCATTCACCTTGACGGAAACGGATGTATGAACAGCGGCAATATACGGGTGCTGATCCTTGACCTGGACAGCGCATCGCGTAATGAACTGGTCAGGCAACTGGAAGATCATCCGCACATTAAAGTGGTGGGGCAAGCCGCCCATCGCAGACAAGCGATGAGATTATTACAACAACTGATGCCCGATCTGCTGATTCTGACGCTGGATACCTCAAGACCCGATAACGTTGAGGTTGTGGAAACGATCATGGCGACCAGCGCTATTCCCATCCTTGTGATGCGGTTTTGCCCAGAAAAACAATGGGATGATGATTATATTTCCCGTGGTGCTCTGGCGGTGCTGCACCATAGCAGCGATTTCCCGCTCTCGACCGATGCGCTGCATCGTAAAGTGGAATTGTTAGTCGGTGTGAAAGTGATCCGTCATATCAAGGGATTACGCCATCCAACCGAACCAGTAATGCCCGCCGCGCGCCCGACGACGGACACAGTAAAGACACCGCAGGACTGGCCTTTTGTGCTGGCGATTGCCTGTTCGACGGGGGGGCCGCAGGCACTGAGCAAGCTATTACAGGATCTCCCCGGTACGTTTCCATGCCCGGTGCTCATTGCCCAACATATTGCCGATGGCTTCGCAAAAAATATGGTGCACTGGTTGGACAGCGTGACCGAACTGAAGGTGCGGCTGGCGCAGGAAGACGATCGGGTTGAAGCGGGATACGTCTATATTTTACCGCCGGAGCAGCATCTGATCGTCAAGAGCAATCAACGCCTGGCGGCAATCCCCAGACAGGAAAGCGATGTCTATCATCCCAGTTGCAATCTGTTGCTGGAGTCGGTGGCTGAGGTATTTCGCGAAAAGGCCGTCGGGCTGATTATGACGGGTATGGGTAGCGATGGCTGTCGCGGCATTGAGCTTATTTTCCGCCGGGGAGGGCGAACGTTGGCGCAGGATGAAGAGAGCTCGGTGGTGTTCGGTATGAATAAGAACGCGATCGACAGGCAACTGATACACCGCACGATCCCGCTGGACGGTCTCGCGAAGGTGCTGCTATCGATGGCCTTTCACGGGCATTTTGAGAGTAAATTGCCATGATCCCCAATCTTCCTGATTACGCCCGCCTGATCAAAGACCGGGTGGGTTTGCACTTTGATAACGCAATGGAAGCGTTGCTGAAATCGGCGCTGAAACGGCGTATGAGCGAACGAAACATCAGTAATTACTATGAATATTATGAACAACTGCGTATTTCGCAGGACGAGTTTGATCGCTTCATTACGCTGATAACCATTAACGAAACCTATTTTTTCCGCGAAAACGAGACGCTGGATCTGATCTGCGATAAGTGGGTCCCGCGTCTGCTGCAACAGCGCAGCGGCCCGGTACGTATTCTCAGCGCCGGATGTTCTTCCGGAGAAGAAGCCTACTCGCTGGCGATTAAACTGCATGAGAAATACCAGGGCGAAATGGCCCAGCGGATTGAAATTTACGGTTGTGATATTGACCCGGTAATCCTGGCAAAAGCCAGAAATGCCAGCTATTCAAGCTACTCGTTTCGCGGCGTCGACCCAGACATTCAGCAGCGCTACTTTACCCGCTCAGGAAATCTTTACCGACTGCATGATGCGATCCGCGAGAAAGTCTCGTTTCACCGCACCAACATTATAAAAGAGCAGCTGTTGCCGGAAGTGGACATCATTTTGCTGCGCAACGTCTCTATCTATTTCGACACGCCAACGCGTCGTGAACTGCACGGTAATTTGTCGAAAATGCTTCAGCCTCAGGGGGCCTTATTTTTTGGCAACGCGGAAACGTTAGCCAACAATTTCGACATCCTGAAGCTGGAGCAGGAAGAGGGAATTTTTTATTTTTGCCATCATCGTGAAACGCCAACAATCGCACCAGTACCCAGGGTAGCGGTACGCGCTCCACGGCCGAGAACGGTAGTGGAGGATGAACCTTCCATGCCCATGGTTCAGAAAAATGATGACTGGCTAAAAAAGGCTCGTGCCTGTCTCGATGATAAATGTTTTTCTGAGGCCGAAAAGTGTATCGCCTGCGTATTGCGCGACGATCCCCGTAATCCGGATGCGCTGCTGATTCAGGGCGTCATTGCCCTCGAACAGCGTCAGTTTTCTCAGACTGCCGGAAACGCGCAGAAGATCCTCGCCCAGGATGAGTGGTCGGCAGAGGCCAAAATGCTGCTCGGCCTGGCGATGATGTGGCAGCGCCAGACGCAGCAGGCTATCGCCTGGTTTAAACAGGTGGTTTATCAGGAGCCGGGTTACTGGCCGGCGCACTATTATCTGGCCGAAATGTACCGTCAAAGCGAGTTACGCCAACCTGCGCAGCGTACGTATCGCGTGGTGATGCAATTACTGAACGACGAAATGAACAACCCTTCTGCGGTTTGTCGTCTGCGTTTGCCGATGGTGTTTCCTGGCAATACGTTTCGTTTTCTTTGTGAACATCAACTGGCGCAATTTGCCCACCGAAGTGGCAAATAAGAGCGATTATGGCTATCGATCTGAAAAAATTCGTTCTGCGCTTTATTGATGAAGGGAGAGGTCATTTGCAGACGATCAGCGAAGGGGCGTTTCTCCTCTCCGCTGATGAACATACTGAAGCCTGGATAGGTGAGATGTTTCGCGCCGCGCATACCCTGAAAGGGGGCGCGCGGATGCTGAAATTGCAAAGTATCGCTGATGTCACTCATCATCTTGAAGATGTATTAAGTGAGCTGCGTGATAACAAACTGACGCCGGACAGGGCGCTGGGTAATCTGATTCATGAGTCCGTGGAGTATCTTTCGGGCCAGTTGACCCAGCTTTTTGTCAGCGAGGGCGATAATCAGTTGCCACCGGCGGATGCCGGGCTGTGCGAACGCCTGGCCTCCGCCAGCCGGGGAGAAACCGTTACTGTGGCGCTGGAGTCGCCAGCGGCTACGGACAAACCTGGTGTTTCGGCTTCTGCCGCAGCCCCCTCTCTGGACTCCGGTATCAAGCAGGCCGATTTCGTACGAGTAAAGCTGAACAAGCTGGATGGCCTGATCGACATCCTCGGGGAAGTGCTCGCCGGACATGATCGCCTTGAACAGCAGATCCAAAACCTGAGTCAGTTGGTCCCCCGATTGCCGGGCCTGAGCGCCGAGCAGCTTCGCCAGCAGATCCATGATTTTAGCGCTCAACTAAAAGAAAGCGTTCAGATCCAGCATTTGCAGATGTTTGAACTGTACGATGTGGCGGCGCGGATCCGCATGCTTCCGCTATCGACGCTGTTTGAGCCGATCTCACTCCAGGTTAGTGAACTGGCGTCCACGCTGAACAAACAGGTGGTGTGCCGCTTCGTCGGCGGTGAAGTGGAAATTGACCGCCAGCTCATTGACCGGCTATCGGAATCCCTGACGCATTTGCTGCGTAATGCGGTCGATCACGGTATTGGCGAGATCGACGAACGCCTGGCGCTGGGTAAATCGACCCGCGGCACCATTACCATCACCACTCAGCAGGACGGCAGCGGAATATTACTGCGCATCGAAGATGACGGTCGCGGTCTGAATTATGAGGCCATCAGCGCGAAGGCGGTCAGTAAAGGCCTGGTTCCCGCATCAATGGCCGGACAACTCTCCGAGCAGGAGTGTAATGAGCTGATTTTTCATCCCGGCTTTTCCACCAGCAAGATAGTCTCTGAGCTTTCAGGGCGCGGTGTGGGTCTCGATGTGGTGCGCAAAACGGTGGTGACCGACCTGCAAGGTGATTTGCAGGTATACAGTCGCCCGGGCGTCGGAACCAGCTTTAGCCTGCGCCTGCCTGTCTCGCTCACGATGATGCGAATTATGCAATTTGAAGAGCAGGGACACCTGTTCGGACTGGCGGCACAGTATGTGGTCGAAGTGGTGGAATGTACCCCGGAGGGGATTAGCGATATCGCCGGGCGACCGGCCATTATTTTGCATAACGAGTTTATTCCCGTGGTATGCGCAGGCGCTCTGCTGGGCATTCACGATCGCCAGGGCAATCTCTCATCTGCGGGACAACGTTTAATCGTCGTGCAGAACCAGTACAGCAAAATGGCGCTGCGGGTAGATAAGCTGCTCGATGAACGCAAGATGATGATCAAACCCTTACCAAAGCATATGCAGCAGCAGTCGCTGGTCTCCGGGATGGTACAGACGCCGGATAACCAACTGGTCAGCATCCTGCAAGTGCCTGCGCTGATGGCGATGGCGCAACAGTCACGGCAAACCAGCGCCCCGGCGCCCGCGACGAGCGTGGCGCAAGATGCCTGGCACGTGCTGGTGGTTGATGATTCCCTCAATACCCGCGAGATAGAAAAAAATGTGCTGGAGGCGCATGGCTATCAGGTCACGTTGGCTGAAGATGGGCTGTCAGGGCTGCAAAAAGCGAAACTGACCCAATTCGATGCCGTACTGACGGATGTCGAAATGCCGTTTATGGATGGTTTTACCTTCACCAAATCGTTGCGCGCAGAGAAAAATTACCAGCACACGCCAATCATCATCGTGACGTCCCGCGCGAAGGAAGAAGACCGACGACGGGGCATTCAGGTAGGGGCGGACGCCTACATCGCTAAAGGCGATTTCGAGCAGGACAGTTTAATAAAAACATTAAAAATGCTTTTGTGCTGATGGCGCAAAATCGAGAGAGAAGATGCGAATTTTATTAGTTGATGATGATCTTTTTGCGGCTGAACTGGCCTCTATTTTTTTGCAGATGGATGGCTACGACGTGGTGATTGTGGAAAGCGCTATTTCTGCCCTGGCGTGCCTGGACTCGGATAAAAACATCGACCTGGTGATTAGCGATCTGCATATGCCTGAGATCAGTGGTCTGGATTTGTTGGCGCTGTTACGCGCTCAGGCCTGGTCTAAGCCCTTTATATTACTCAGTGCAAACGAAGTGACGGCCAGCGATCTCCGGTACGACCGGTGGGTAAAAAAAGATGAAAACCTGGCGGAAAATCTGGGGGCGGCAGTAAATGCGCTCCTGCTACCGTCCGCCGTTACTGAATAAGCCTGGGCGTTTGATGAAACCAGAAAATAAGCACATAGCGATGGCGGCAGCGCAGGAAAAAATAGCGCGTCTGCGTCAGGGATTTTTACGTCGCATCCCCGATATGCTGGCACAGGCAGAAAGGCTGCTCGTTCAATTAGTCGCTGAACCCAGCGAAACCTGTCGTAAACAACTGCACATTCTGCTGCACAGTATTCACGGTTCAGCGGGGTCTTTTGGTTTTAGCCCGCTGGCGAATGCCTCAGCAGAAGGTGAGCGTTTACTAACAGAACCGGAAACAGAGCAAAGCATACTTCATTATGATGAGCTGCGGAGAATTATTCGCTGGCTGTATACCCTCACCCAGGAGCAGCTCAATCTTGAGCATCGTATTAGCGACACGGAGTTCACCTTTCCTGTCTCCTCGCAGCGTCCGGAAGAGGGATATGTCCGGCGGGCCAGTAAGCCTATCTACCTGTGTGATGATGACGTCGACCAGGTTGAGTTGCTTGCTACCCAGTTGCGTTGTTTCGGCTTTACCTGTCATGTATTTGCCAATACTGAGGATTTTACGCAAGCCGTACTGGCACAACCGCCAGCCGTGGTGATTATGGATGTCAGCTTTCCGGACAACGCCTACGGTGGACCGTTGGCGATGGCGGATCTGAAGCAGAAAGTGGGCAAACCTTTCCCGGTACTATTTCTCTCCTGCCACAGCGATTTTAACGCCCGCATCAACGCCATTAAATCCGGCTGTGATGGCTACTACGTGAAACCGGCTTCTATCACTGATTTGGTACAGGAACTACACCGCCTGACGCAGCCTTCGCTGAAAAAACCGTATCAGGTGCTGTTGATCGATGACGAGCCCGCGGTGGCGGAATACAACGCTGAAAGGCTGCGCATGGCGGGCATGGAGGTACATGTGCTGGAGAAACCTCACTATTTACTGCATGTGCTGAACGCGCAACCCATCGATCTGGTACTGATGGACTACCATATGCCGGAATTTAGCGGTGAGGAGTTAACGAAACTTATTCGTCAAATACCACAGCATATTGGTCTGCCGATCGCCTATCTCTCCAGCGAGACCAACAAGCATGCGCAGCTTGGGGCAATGAGCATCGGCGCGGAGGATTTTATTCTCAAACAAGCCGATCCTGAGGAGCTCATCCGTGCCGTGTCTATCCGTGCCGAAAGAATGCGCGCTCTGCGCGCGCGTATGTCGCAGGACAGTCTGAGTGGGTTATATAACCACTCGACGACGACCCATTTTCTGAAAAGCGCGATTGCCGAGTCGAATTACAGTAGTAATCCGTTCTGCATGGTGATGGTGGATCTGGATCATTTCAAAAGCATTAACGACACCTACGGCCATGCGGTTGGCGACCAGGTGATTGTTGGGATTTCGCAGCTGTTTTCCCATCGCTTACGCAGCACCGATATTGTTGGGCGTTACGGGGGCGAAGAGTTTGTCATCATTATGCCCAATACCAGTAGCGAAAAGGCGGCTCGGGTGGTCGAACGATTGCGCATGGACTATGAACAGGTCACCTTCGCCGTCAATGACGCCAGTTTTCACAGTACCTTCAGCGCGGGTATTGCGCAGTGGCAGTTTGGCGATCGTGTTGAAACGCTGCGCGAACGCGCCGATCAGGCGCTGTATGCCGCGAAGCAAAATGGCCGTAACACCTTCTGCATTGCTGAGTAAAAGGAGAAAACATGAGCCAACAGCTGGAGCAAATTCTCGCCCTAAATCACGGTGAAAAGCCGGAGTGTGAAAACGTAGATGAACCGCAGCGCACGCTGGTGCTATTTCAGCTGGCGGGTAAGAATTTTGCGTTCTACGGGGCGCAGATAAAAGAGATCCTCGCGGAGCGTCCTATATCCTGGGTTCCCTGCTGTGCGCCGATGCTGGAAGGCGTCATCAACTACCGTGGTCGCGTGGAGTCGGTGATGAGGCTGGACAGCCTGATCGACAAACCTGACGTTAACCCGGCCGGTAAACGTACCATCCTGATTGGTTGTGCCGAAAAAATGCAAAGCGGGATCCTGATAGATAAGCTGATTGATGTGCTGGAAGTCGCCGAAAGCCAGATCCACTTGCCGGGAGACTCGCTGCCTCCGGCGCTGCAGACTATCGCTGTGGGTGTGGTTAACGTGGCGGAAACCTGGTTCACGCTGCTCGATCTGAATCTGGTTTTTGCGCGTTATCAGGAGACCAGTGGTTATGCCGACTCTCATTAATCTGGTTGCGGTGCGTATTACCCTCGGGACGCTCAATTTTTATATTCCGGCAAACCAGGTTGGGCGCTGTTCGCTGGTGACAGGGGTTGCGCCGGATATCCCGCGTTTTAGCCAGTGGCTGGGCATTACCGATGAGCCGCAACAGGGCAGGCATTTGCATTTGTTTGTCCCGGATAGCGGGGTTGAGACCGGCTGGTACCTGTGGGGGCAACTGGAGAATGTCATCTTACCTGGCGATACGATTTTTGCCGTACCGCCGCTTCTGGCGCGTAATTGCCATCTACCAGCGCTGCGTGCGCTGGTGGGCAGCGAAGCGTTTAGTCCGTTGCTGAGCTGGCGCTGAAATAGTGAACGCCCATGCGTTGCGGGAGCCGTCACGCTCCCGCTACAGGTGATGACCGAGAAGTCTTCTCCGGTTACTGGGTATAAACATCTACAGCCCGGCTGACCAGTTTAGTCATAAAGTTGTCAATTTTATCAACGGTCTGCTGATCATGAAGATCGTAGGTTTTTGCCACATCATCCAGATTTTCATAGCCCACCCAAACCCGTCCAATCTTATCCTGCCATACCGAAACTCGTAGTGGCAGAGCCAGCGCGATCCCCTGTTTATCTTGCATGAGTTTTGTGCCGACTTTCGGATTACCAAATACCAGGACTTTGGTGGGCCTGAGGTTCATGCCTACATCCTTAGCATTTTTCTCATGATCAATTTCAGTGAAGACCGGAACTCCTTCACTCTTCAGAAGGGCTTTTAGACGGAAGATCGTCTCATCGACAGAAAATTTACTCTCCTGATTTTTGATCTTCTCTGAATTTAATCCAGAGCCCAGACCGGTTTTATAGGCCTCAGCGATATCACGCGCCACCTGAGTCAGGTCCACACCTTCTTTGTTGGTCAATAGGGTCACGCAAACCAGCTCATCACCGGCGGTAAAGCGGCTCAGATAGGCGCTAAATCCGCCCGTGGTGCCTTTGATTTCAAGGAAACCAGGATGATGGGTAAATTCCCAGCCAGCCATGGCAGGCACAACTTTACCGTTTTTCAGTTTTGCCGGGCTATAGATGATGTCACGCAGCGTTTTGTCTTTAACCAGCGTACTGCCTGCCAGACCGATATCCCACTTACTGATATCTTCTGCAGATGACCACAGGCCGCCGTAGGCGTACAGGTTATTAGTGGCGATTGCGCTTACCGGCTCCAGTTTGTCACCCGATGAGACATAACCTGTCGCGGGCTCAACGGGGTTTATCCAGGGGATTTCAGATTTAAATTTTGCGTGCTGATTGTGTTGCTTATCAGGCGTGGGGCGATCGAGGAACACTTTCGTTGGCATGTCTTTCGCGAACATGGTGCTTTGCAGGCCTAACGGCTCGATTTGGTATTTGTCGATAAAGTCTGCGTAACTCATTCCACTGACCTTCTCAATAACCATCCCTAACAGAATAAAATCGGTCGCGCTGGAGTTGATATCCGTACCGCTTTTAAATTCGAGCGGTTTATTTTTGACGAGATCAACCAGCTGCGCAGGCGTATATTTTTGCGTCTGCTTATAGCCGAATAATCTGAAGTCCGGGATCCCGGATGAATGTTGCATTAACTCCAGAATCGTAATGTCATGCCAGCTTTGCGGCAGGTCCGGTAAATAATTGCTCACCGGGGTATTAAGGCTTAATTTACCTTGTTCTACCAGTTGCATCACCGCAACGGCGGTAAAAGCCTGAGTGATTGGCCCAATCCCCCACATAGTCTTGGTGGACGCGAGTTCATCATTGGTTGCCGTTGCCAGGCCGTATCCTGCAGAACGCGGAATATAGGGGGCCTGAACGATAGCCATGGATAAACCCGGCAGATTATTTTTTGCCATTACCTCGGCAATCATTTGGTCGATATATTTGCCGTTGGCTTTTAACTGTGGGTTACCACGATTAACTAAGTAAGTTGTCCCGTTGGTATCAGATGCGGCTAGCGCCTGGGTGGCTGAGACTGACATGGAAAGTAACACACATGCCGAAATAACCTTTAACTTAACATTCATAGCAAAGCTCCCCGCTGGCTGAAATTTAGCTGTATTTTTATCTAATGCGATTGCGGCTATTTGATTAATAAATAGCGTTATTCAATATGGCATGCTTTCAGAGCGGGACATTTGTTCAGGGCGCTGGGAATATTGTCATTACGTATTCTAATAACGATAGTGGACATATCACTGCCCACGCCGTTAGCGGTCGTATTGTTGGCGTCGCCGTTCGAAACGGCGATCGCGCAGACCGGAATAAATAAAAGTAATCACAAACAGCAGAGAAAATAGTACGACGATGGTGGGGGCTGGTGCGCTGTCGATGAAAAATGACAGATACACGCCCATAAACGAGGTAACGACTGAGATAACCACTGCCAGCCACAAGGCATGGAAAAATTTCCGTGTCATTAATATCGCGATGGCGCCTGGGGCAATTAGTAAGGAAATCGACAAAATAATGCCTACCGATTTCAGCGTGGCGACGATCGTCAGGGCAATCATACACAACAGACCATAATGCAGCAGCGTCGTGTTAAGACCGCTGGCCTTTGCCTGATGCGGATCGAATGCGTGCAGTAGCAGATCTTTCCACTTTAGCCCGATGATAAGCGCAATCCCCAGCGTGATAACGGAGGTTTGCACAATATCGCTAAACGATACGCCCAGCATATCGCCAAACAGAATATGATCGAGATGGACCTCCGACTGGATCGAAACGTACAGCACCAGGCCCGCGCCAAACATACCGGAAAAGACGATCCCCATCAGGGTGTCACGCTTAATTCGGCTATTGTCGTCGAGATAGCCCGTCGCCACCGCGCAAAACAGTCCGGCGATAAACGCGCCAATCGCCAGTGGAATACCTGCAATCCACGCCAGCACAATGCCGGGGAAAACCGCGTGGCTCATGGCATCGCCCATCAGCGCCCAGCCTTTAAGCACCAAAAACACTGACAACAGCGCACAGGGGATGGCGACAATGGTGGAGATGACCAGCGCATTGACCATAAAGCTAAACTGAAAGGGTTCCAGCAGCGTCGTTAAGCTCATACGGACTCCTTGTTTACCTGACGGGCACGACGGCGATTCGCCAGCAGACCGTGTTTTGGCGCAAAGACAAACGCCAGCAGGAACAGCAGCGTTTGTAGAACCACAATAATTCCGCCGGTTGCGCCGTCCAGCCAGTAGCTCAGCCAGGCGCCAAAAAAGCTGGTCAGGCTGCCGATAGCTACGGCGATAGTGAGTAGACGTGGAAAACGATCCGTCAGCAGCCAGGCGGTGGCGCCGGGTGTGACCACCAGACAAATCACCAGAAATGCGCCGACGGTTTGCAGAGCGGCAACCGTGGAAACGGAGAGCAGCGTAAAAAATAACAGCTTTAGCCAGCCAGGATTCAGACCGATGGAGCGCGCGTGGTTTTCATCAAAAAAAACCACCATCAGATCTTTCCACTTCAACAACAGAATAGTCAGCGAGATGACGCCGATGATGGCCAGTTGCACAATATCTTCCGGTGCAATCGCCAGCACGTTTCCCAGAATAATGGTCTGGATGTTGACCGACATCGGATTGAGCGACACCATAAACAGCCCGATACCGAAAAAAGAGGAAAAAATCAGTCCGATAATCGCATCTTCCTTCAGGCGCGAGCGCTGATTGAGAAACAGCATGCTGCCCGCTGCCAGTCCACCGGAAAGAAAAGCGCCAAGCGCGAAGGGAAGCCCTAACATATAAGCGCCAGCAACGCCCGGAACGATAGAGTGCGACAGCGCGTCGCCAATCAGCGACCAGCCTTTGAGCATCAGATAGCAGGAGAGAAACGCACACAGGCCGCCGACCATCGCCGAGACCCACATCGCGTTGAGCATGTACTGGTAACCAAACGGTTCTGTCAGCCAGTTCATGATTATTCCCCCTCGTTGGCCGCACGTCGCGAAATAAACGGGCGTTCATCATCGGTAATCACATGTTGCTCACCGCCGCTCAGCGCCACATGGCGCAGAACGCCGCTGAATGCCTGCTCGAGATTCTCAGTCGTAAAGGTGGTTTCGGTCGGGCCACTTGCCAACACCGTACCTTTAATCATTACCGTGTAATCACAAAACTCGGTAACGGACCCCAGATTATGGGTAGAGACCAGCATGGTCCGCCCCTCATCGCGCAGTTCGCGTAGCAGGTCGATGATGCGCGCCTCGGTTTTCACATCCACGCCGGTGAAGGGTTCATCCAATAAAATCACCTGTCCATCCTGGGCAATAGCCCTCGCCAGAAAAACGCGTTTTTTCTGCCCGCCGGACAGTTCACCTATCTGGCGATGGCGATAGTCCAGCATATCGACCCGTGCCAGCGCCGCATCAACACAGGCGCGGTCGATCTGTTTTGGCCGACGCAGCCAGCCCATGTGGCCAAAGCGACCCATCATTACCACATCTTCCACCAGTACCGGAAACGACCAGTCCACCTCTTCCGACTGAGGAACATAGGCAATCAGATTCTGTTTCAGCGCCTGATTAACCGGCTGTTGCAGAATAGATATTTCCCCCTGCGCCAGGCGAACAAAACCCATCAGCGCTTTAAAAAGCGTTGATTTTCCCGAACCGTTTACGCCGACCAGGGCGGCAATCGAACCGCCCGGAACCTGAAAAGTGGCGTCCCGCAATGCGGTGTGACCGTTGCGATACGTCACCGTAACCTGATTTACGGTAATCGCAGAGTGACTCATGGTTGGCTCTCCAGACCTTCGTTGATGCCGTTAACAATGGTTTGTGTTGTGACGCGCAGTAAATCCAGATAGGTCGGTACCGGGCCATCAGCAGCGCTGAGCGAATCGACATACAGCACACCGCCGTAATGCGCACCGGATTCACGGGCGACCTGACGCGCAGGCTTGTCGGAGACAGTGCTTTCGCTAAATACCGTTGGGATATGATGCGCTCTGATCGCATCGATCACTTTGCGTACCTGTTTGGGGGTGCCCTGCTGATCGGCGTTGATCGGCCACAGATACAACTCTTTCAGGCCGTTATCGCGTGCCAGATAAGAAAACGCGCCTTCACTGGTGACCAGCCAGCGTTTATCGGCAGGGAGCTTCGCCAGTTCTGCATGTAGTGGCGCCAGGGTCTGCTGGATTTTGGCTTTATAGCTCTGCGCATTTTTCTGGTAGATTGCGGCATTCTGCGGATCGTATTTCATCAGCGCATCGCGAATATTATCCACGTAGATAAGTGCGTTCTCTGCCGACATCCAGGCGTGCGGATTCGGTTTGCCGTTGTACGGCCCTTCGCTGATACCCATTGGCTGCACACCGTTGGAGACCATTACCTCCGGCACGCCGGATAAATGCTGGTAGAAACGGGCAAACCACAGCTCGAGGTTGAGCCCGTTCGAAAGGATAAGCTGTGCGCCTTGCGCCCGCTTGATATCGCCCGGCGTGGGTTGATATTCATGAATTTCTGCCCCAGGTTTGGTGATGGAACTGACGTCCGCAGCGTCACCTGCCACGTTACTTGCCATATCCGCAATCACCGTAAAAGTGGTTATCACTTTGAACTTTTCTTGCGCCCAGGCAGGCGACAACGTCAGCGCCGTTAACGCGCCAGCAAGGAGAAATGACTTCAGATGGGGCAACTGCGGCATAGTATCCCTCACAACAAAGTGGTTAATTTATCAACGAATATAGCCTTTGCTATGTTATATAGCACAAGGTATAAGCAAATGAAAATAATTCTTATTTGCGTAGGGTGCTAAGAATGTATCACCTTCAGGTAAT
This sequence comes from Citrobacter sp. S55_ASV_140, assembly GCF_018919505.1. Lineage (NCBI taxonomy): Bacteria > Pseudomonadati > Pseudomonadota > Gammaproteobacteria > Enterobacterales > Enterobacteriaceae > Citrobacter > Citrobacter sp. S55_ASV_140. The sequence continues at coordinate 10 of NZ_JAHLQZ010000097.1, read as the reverse complement.
AGTCCTGTGT
>NZ_JAHLQZ010000096.1:0-15174 GCF_018919505.1 Citrobacter sp. S55_ASV_140 | reverse complement strand
CTGGAAAGCGGGATTGCGCAGTTAGTGGAGGAATTTATCGCGGTGGGGCGCCCCTCTTCTCGCGAGCAGAATATTGATGACCGGAGAGCAGGCTACATCGCCAGTACGATGCTGGCAGGGGAAACAGAAACCCGCGTCCAGGTTGAAGATATTGAACTTGATGCCATGACGTTTCGCGTGGTTTCGCCACGGGACACCATGGGAAAGCTACCCTGTGTTATCTATTATCACGGCGGCTGCTTTGTCAGCGGTGGTTTTGCTACTCACGATAACCAGCTAAGGCAGTTAGCTTTTTACAGCGGCTGTCGCGTAATTGCGGTGCAGTACCGCCTTGCGCCAGAGCACACCTTCCCGGCAGCACATAACGATGCCGAAGCCGGAGCCAATACTATCTGGAAATATGCCCATAAACTGGGGATAGACCGCGCGAACATTACGCTTGCCGGTGACAGCGCGGGCGGGCATCTGGCGCTGGTCACCGCGCTACGCCTGAAAGCCGCCCGTCAATGGCAACCTGCACAGCTGATGCTGATCTATCCCATGCTGGACGCCACCGCCAGATTTGAGAGCTACGCCCGTAACGGGCAGGATTACATTATCACGCGTGACACGCTGCTTTCAGGCTACGAGATGTATATGCCGCGAACCGATCCACTGCATCCTGAAGCCAGTCCGCTCTGGCGTGAAGACTTCACCGGTCTGCCACCCACGCACATCATTACTGCCGAATTCGACCCACTGCGCGATGAAGGCGAGGCCCTGTATCAACGGTTCCTGGAACAGGGAGTGGAATGCACTTGCCAGCGCTATCTCGGTGTCATTCATGGCTTTTTCCAGCTCGCAGGTGTGAGCCAGGCGGCACGAAGCGCCATGCGAGATGTGGCCTGGCGGCTTGGTCAGTAAGTTTGTTCATATTTTCGTCCACGGGTGCTATCTTGTGTGAATAGATAACACAGAGGACAAACCTATGCCCAGAACTACCAGCATTACAATTGGCGAGCATCTCGATCGTTTTGTTAACGAAATGATTGAAAGTGGGCGCTATGGTTCCACCAGCGAAGTTGTCCGTTCGGCATTACGTTTACTGGAGGAACAAGAATTGCGAAATAGCGCATTACGCGACGCGCTGGAGGATGGGATACACAGCGGCACAAGCGACCTGACTCTACAGGAGGTCGCGCAAAGGAAAAAGCGCAGTCTGAATGTATAAACTCTCTAATCAGGCAGTCGAAGACTTTGAATCTATCTATGAATACACCTGGATAAAATTCGGTTATCAACAGGCAGATAAATACACTACTGAGATGGAACAGCTTTTTTTACTGTTAGAGAAAAACGCTTTGATGGAGCGCAACCGTTCTGAGATTAAGGAAGGTACCCGTCAATACAATCATCGACAACATGCGATTTTTTATCAAAATGCGGATTATGGCATTCTCATAATCCGCATTTTACATCAGCAAATGAATCCAATATTACATTTTAGCTAGAGGAGCTACTCTTCCTCATTCCCGCCCTCTTCATACGCGCCAAACGGTTTCGCGGGTAGCACAATATACGTGCCTTCAAACACGACGCCTGGCGAGTCATCGCCAAATACCTCGACCTGCATCTTCACACGCGCCTTACGCCCTCTCGCCAGACGGTCGAGATCGCCACTCAGCGAGCCCAGGTCGGCGATGGCGGTAGGCTTCCCGGTGATCGGCCTGCTGTAGCGGATATGTGCATCAGCAAGGATAATGGTTCCCCCCAGATGACGTTCACGCAGCATCAGCCAGATCAGCCCCCACCCCGTTAACGTGGCCAGAGAAAACAGGCTCCCGGCAAACAGAGTATGGTGCGGATTCTGATTCCCCGTCTCGGGCATCGTCGTAATAAATTTCTGCCCGGTATACTGTTGAATACGCACGCCCATTTTCTCACTCAAGGGAATATGTTCGTACCAGGCTTGCTGTAACTGTCCGCACCAGTCGCCGCGATGGAGAATATCGTCCAGTGTAGCGATGGGCTTAATCATCAAAAAGTGGCGCACCGGCGTGGTTTGCGGTGTGGTGATCTCTCCCTGGCTCACAAACCCCAGTTTGGCGAAAAATTCGACCGCATCTTCACGGGCGCTACAGGTTACGCGCTTTACCCCTTCCTGACGCGCTACAGATTCCAGGGTCATCGCCATCAGCGTACCCAGTCCTTTCTCCTGCACGGAAGGGTCAACGGCCATAAAGCGTATAGAGGCTTCGTTATCCGCATTGATATACAGACGTCCTACCGCGACCAGATTCCCCTCTTCGTCCACCACCATCTGGTGATGCGCCATTGCGTCCCAGGCATCCCGTTCGGAGCCTTTTGGCTGGTGCAACGGTTTACGCAGCATCTCCCAGCGAAACTGGTAGTAACGCTCCAACTCTTCTTCTGTTTGCGGTACTCGAAGGTGATACATAGCTGTACTCTCTCTTGTTGCCCGCGGCCACACCGGTAGCTGGTTCATACTTGTAACCAGAACGTCACGGGGCCATCATTAACCAGCGAAACCTGCATATCCGCAGCGAATCGACCGGTTTGCGTATTCATTTCCTGTTGGCGGCAACGCTCAACAAAGTACTCATACAGCGCTTCTGCCCGATCGGGCGCGGCGCCTTTTGAAAAGCCCGGGCGCATACCGCGCTCAGTATCTGCCGCCAACGTAAATTGCGAGACCACCAGCACACTGCCGCCTGACTGCTGCACATTCAGGTTCATTTTGCCTTCGGCATCGCTAAAGATTCGATAACCGAGTACGCGTTCGCACAGGCGGTTCGCTTTTTGTTCGTCATCATCCCTTTCGACACCTAACAGGACCAAAAGTCCTGGGCCAATTTCACCCGTCACCTCGCCCTCCACGGTGACGCTGGCACGGGTTACGCGCTGAATTAATGCAATCATGGTTGCTCTGCTTCTTCTTGTTCTGCGGCTTGTTTAAGTTTGCGGTATTCCCCGAGAGTGACAGTTATTTCCGCGCCTAGCAAGACGATACACCACGTCCAGTACACCCAGACAAATAAAATGGGGATCACCGCAAGGACACCGTAAATGAGCTGATAAGACGGGAACATCGTGATATAGAGCGCAAATCCTTTCTTTCCGGCCTCGAACAATACGGCGGCTACAAAGGCGCCAATAACCGCATCCCGGTTAGCGACGCGCGTGGTCGGCACGATGCTATAAAGCAGCCAGAATGAAAGCCAGGAAAGCACCAGCGGGAAAATACGCAGAATGTTATCAATCACCGTGTTGAGATCGCTGGCCCAGCGCAATGACAACAGATAAGAGCTGATCGCCAGGCTGGCCCCCGCCAGTAGAGGTCCCAGCGTTAAAATCATCCAGTAAACGGCAAAAGAGTAAACTTTGGGCCGAGTACGCTTACTACGCCAGATAGTATTCAGCGCGTTATCAATGGAATACATCAGTAATAACGCCGTCACAATCAGCCCACATGCCCCGACGGCGGTCATTTTGTTCGAGTTGGCGACAAACTGTTCGATATAACGTTGGATGACGTCTCCCGTCGCCGGGATAAAGTTCGCAAAAATAAAATGGCGTAACTGAATACTGACGTCGGAAAACATCGGAAATGCGGCGAAAAGCGCAAAAACGACGGCAATAAGCGGTACTAATGAAAGCAATGAAACGTAGGCAAGATTTCCTGCCAACGTCGTCATATTGTCCTCATCAATGCGCTGCCATAGCAGCTTCAGCCAGGCTCGTACGGGCCGCGTATGATGCCTGGCTTGTTGCTGAACATTTTTTAGCATAACAACTTCGCGAAATAGTCTGGAATGGTCGCTTTATCGATGACCTGGATACTGGTAATACCTAACCGGTTAGCCCCTTCAATATTATCGGTGTTATCGTCAAAAAAGACCGCATCATGCGCAGAAAAACCTTCAGCCTGCAGGACATGCTGGTAAATCCGCGCTTCCGGTTTACGCATGCCCAGATCCTGGGAAAGATAAATATGGTCAGCAGCCTGACGGATCTCGGGGTATTCATCCGGCCAAAACGTTGTGTGCAGACGGTTGGTATTCGACAAGACGACTACCCGATGCCCCTGCTCACGCAGTTTGTGCATGATATCGATAACCTCTGGGCGCAAGGCGACAAAAACCGCCTGCCAGCCGTGGGAAAATTGCTCGTAGCTTAGCGGCAGCGCCATCTCGTGGCATAGTGCCTCAGCAAACGCTTCATCGGTTATTTCACCTCGCTCATGCTGGTGAAAAGCCTCGCCCATACTGAAACTTTGCTTTAGCGAAGCTAGCGGTACACGGCTCAGATCGCTCCATGTGCCTAACACGCGATTGAAGTCGATATCGACAATCACATTACCCAAATCAAAGATATAGAGCATGCCCTTCTCCTTATTCGCCGTGGATGAATAACTGTAGCGGGAAAGAAGAAGTTTGACTATGCGCGAATGATGGCTGCGAATTTATCGAGCCATCATTGGAGAGAATTACCCGACCTGAGCATCATCCTGTGACGGACTCACCTGCACAATTTCCACCTGCTGAGACTGGAGTAAATTATGCAATGCGGGCGTAATATTCCACCTGGCACCATAACTTCAAAACGTGATCACGTTCACCCTAAGAAAGCAGGGGCTGCTGGTGAACCATAAAACAGTACAGCGGCTGACGGCAGAGCTGTCGCCCCGTTATCTGATAAGGATAAAAAAATATCGTTCATGGAAGGGTATCAGGCACAGCTAAAGGCGCAGAGCATGACGCAAAGTATGTCACGTAAAGGTAACTGTCTGGACAATGCAGTGATGGAAAACTTCTTCGGTACGCTGAAGTCGGAGTGTTTTTATCTGAATCAGTTCAGTAGTCTCACAGAACTGAGGAAAGCGATAGAAGACTATATCCAGTACTACAATAACGAACGGATAAACCTGAAATTATAAGGCCTGAGTCCGGTGGAATACCGAACCCAGCCTCTGTAAGCCGCTTAACATCAACTGTCCTGCTTTATGAGGTCAGTCCATTCTCAGCGGCTTTTTTATGCTTACCTGAGAAAGAGCGTTAATTACTCTTCTTTCGCGCCACGCATTGCACGGCGACGATCGTTTTCAGTCAGGTGACGCTTACGGATACGGATAGAGGTTGGAGTCACTTCTACCAGTTCGTCGTCATCGATGAATTCCAGAGCCTGCTCCAGAGTCATCTTAACCGGCGGAACCAGAACCGTTGCTTCGTCAGTACCGGACGCACGCATGTTGGTCAGTTTCTTACCGGTCAGGCAGTTTACGGTCAGGTCGTTAGAGCGGCTGTGAATACCGATGATCTGGCCTTCGTAAACTTCAGCACCGTGACCCAGGAACAGCTTACCGCGGTCCTGCAGGCTGAACAGTGCGAACGCAACTGCTTTACCCTGGCCGTTGGAGATCAGTACGCCGTTCTGACGCTGACCCACATCACCCGCACGAACGTCGTCGTAGTGGCTGAAGGTGGAATACAGCAGACCGGTACCGGAGGTCATGGTCATGAATTCTGAACGGAAGCCGATCAGACCACGGCTTGGGATTACGTAGTCAAGACGTACGCGGCCTTTGCCATCTGGATTCATGTTTTTCAGATCGCCTTTACGCTCACCCAGAGCCTGCATCACAGAACCCTGATGCTGCTCTTCAACGTCCAGCGTTACGTTTTCGAACGGCTCTTGTTTACGGCCATCGATTTCGCGGAAGATAACTTTCGGACGGGAAACCGCCATTTCGAAACCTTCACGACGCATGTTTTCGATCAGAACAGACAGGTGCAGCTCACCACGACCGGAAACACGGAACGCATCCGCATCTTCGGTTTCTTCAACGCGCAGCGCAACGTTGTGCACCAGCTCTTTGTTCAGGCGGTCAAGGATCTGACGAGAGGTAACATATTTACCTTCTTTACCACAGAACGGAGAGGTGTTTACGCAGAAGAACATGGTTACGGTCGGTTCATCAACGGACAGAGCCGGCAGCGCTTCGACATTCTGCGGGTCGCAGATGGTGTCGGAGATGTTCAGTTCGCCCAGACCGGTGATCGCGATGATATCGCCTGCTTCGGCAATATCACTCTCGATACGTTCCAGACCCAGGTGGGTCAGAACTTTACCGACTTTACCGTTGCGGGTTTTGCCTTCGCTATCAATGATAGTGATCTGCTGGTTCGGTTTAACTTTACCGCGTTTGATGCGGCCGATACCGATAACGCCAACGTAGTTGTTGTAGTCCAGCTGAGAGATCTGCATTTGCAGCGGGCCGTCAAGGTCTACGTTCGGAGCCGGTACGCGATCAACGATGGTCTGATACAGCGGAGTCATGTCTTCCGCCATATCTTCGTGATCCAGACCTGCGATACCGTTCAGCGCGGAAGCGTAAACGATCGGGAAGTCCAGTTGTTCGTCGGTAGCGTCGAGGTTAACGAACAGGTCGAATACCTGATCAACAACCCAGTCAGGGCGCGCGCCAGGACGGTCAACTTTGTTGATAACAACAATTGGCTTCAGGCCATGGGCAAAGGCTTTTTTGGTCACGAAGCGCGTCTGCGGCATCGGACCATCCATTGCATCCACCACCAGCAGCACGGAGTCGACCATGGACATTACACGTTCAACTTCACCACCGAAGTCGGCGTGCCCCGGGGTGTCAACGATGTTGATACGGTAGTCATTCCATTTGATAGCGGTGTTTTTAGCGAGGATGGTAATCCCACGCTCTTTCTCCAAATCGTTGGAGTCCATCACGCGCTCTTGGGTTTCAGCACGTGCATCGAACGTACCGGATTGTTGGAGCAGCTTGTCTACCAGGGTCGTTTTACCATGGTCTACGTGCGCGATGATGGCGATGTTACGCAAATTTTCGATCACAACTTTGCCTCAGGCATTTTAGAAATAGCGCGTTATTGTACACGGATTAATCGCAGTACAAAACAGGATCACAAACATCCTCCGCAAACAAGTATTGCAGAGTTTCTTTGTGATCACATTCACGGAGCGTTAAAAGGGGTAATCTGAGGTGTGTTGCACCAATATGGTGCTTAATGTTCACATTAAAGCACTATAATGGTGCAATACATCCTTCATGGTGCAGCCCCTTTGCACGATAGTGCGCATGATAACGCCTTTTAGGGGCAATTTAAAAGTTGGCACAGATTTCGCTTTATCTTTTTTACGGCGACACGGCCAATTTTTTGCAGAATTGAAGACTTCGTTACCACGACGACCATGACCAATCCGGGAGAGTAAGTATGTCCGCTGAACACGTTTTGACGATGCTGAACGAACACGAAGTGAAGTTTGTTGATTTGCGCTTCACTGATACTAAAGGTAAAGAACAGCACGTCACTATTCCTGCTCATCAGGTAAATGCCGAATTCTTTGAAGAAGGCAAAATGTTTGACGGCTCCTCAATCGGTGGCTGGAAAGGCATTAACGAATCAGACATGGTTCTGATGCCAGATGCGTCTACTGCACTCATTGACCCGTTCTATGAAGAGTCCACCCTGATCATCCGTTGTGATATCCTGGAACCCGGTACGCTGCAGGGCTACGACCGCGATCCGCGCTCCATCGCTAAACGCGCTGAAGAGTACCTGCGTTCTACCGGCATCGCAGACACCGTTCTGTTCGGGCCAGAGCCAGAGTTCTTCCTGTTTGACGACATCCGTTTCGGCGCGTCCATTTCCGGTTCCCACGTGGCTATCGATGATATCGAGGGCGCATGGAACTCCTCCACCAAATACGAAGGTGGTAACAAAGGTCACCGTCCGGGCGTGAAAGGCGGTTACTTCCCGGTTCCTCCGGTAGATTCTTCTCAGGACATCCGTTCTACCATGTGTCTGATCATGGAAGAAATGGGCCTGGTCGTTGAAGCGCATCACCACGAAGTAGCAACTGCTGGTCAGAACGAAATCGCGACCCGCTTCAACACCATGACCAAAAAAGCGGACGAAATTCAGATCTACAAATATGTGGTTCACAACGTCGCTCACCGTTTCGGTAAAACCGCGACCTTTATGCCAAAACCAATGTTTGGCGATAACGGTTCCGGCATGCACTGCCACATGTCCCTGTCCAAGAACGGCGTAAACCTGTTCTCCGGTGACAAATATGCGGGTCTGTCTGAGCAGGCGCTGTACTACATCGGCGGCGTTATCAAACACGCTAAAGCGATCAACGCCCTGGCGAACCCGACCACCAACTCCTACAAGCGTCTGGTCCCGGGTTACGAAGCGCCGGTAATGCTGGCTTACTCTGCCCGTAACCGTTCTGCTTCTATCCGTATTCCGGTAGTGGCTTCTCCGAAAGCGCGTCGTATCGAAGTGCGCTTCCCGGACCCGGCTGCTAACCCGTACCTGTGCTTCGCCGCGCTGCTGATGGCGGGTCTTGACGGTATTAAGAACAAGATCCACCCGGGTGAAGCGATGGACAAAAACCTGTACGACCTGCCTCCTGAAGAAGCGAAGGAGATCCCACAGGTTGCAGGTTCTCTGGAAGAAGCACTGAAAGAACTGGATCTGGACCGCGAGTTCCTGACTGCAGGCGGCGTGTTCACCAATGAAGCGATCGATGCGTACATTGCGCTGCGTCGTGAAGAAGATGACCGTGTGCGCATGACGCCGCACCCGGTAGAGTTTGAGCTGTACTACAGCGTTTAATTTAACTTTTACACTCTCACATAAAAACGTGCAGAGGGTGTAATAACCAATGGATTTCTTGCTACAGCAAGGCGGCAATTGAGTGAATCCCCGGGAGCTTACATAAGTAAGTGACTGGGGTGAGCAAAAGCAGCCAACACAGCTGTAGGGAGAAAGACGAAGGTTTTAGTTGCCGTGGAACTTTTAGCCCATCTCTGGATGGGCTTTTTTCTCCACTAACAACCTGCTTTCTCGCGCTTTTTATCCATAAAAAGCTATAATGCACTAAAATGGTGCAACACTTTTCAGGAGACTGCTGAATGGCAACCGGCACGCTGCCCGATGCTGGGCAGATCCTCAATTCTTTAATCAATAGCATCTTACTCGTCGACGATGAGCTGTCGATACATTACGCCAACCCGGCGGCGCAACAACTGCTCGCCCAAAGCTCCCGCAAACTGTTTGGTACACCGCTGCCCGATCTGTTGAGTTATTTCTCGTTAAACATCGGACTGATGCGTGAGAGCCTGGAAGCTGGTCAGGGCTTTACGGATAACGAAGTGACGCTGGTGATAGACAGCCACTCGCATATCCTCTCTGTGACCGCCCAGAGGCTGCCTGATGGCCTTATCTTGCTGGAGATGGCGCCAATGGATAACCAGCGCCGTCTGAGTCAGGAACAGCTCCAGCATGCCCAGCAAATTGCCGCCCGCGATCTGGTACGCGGTCTGGCGCATGAAATTAAAAACCCGTTGGGCGGTTTACGCGGCGCGGCGCAGCTTCTCAGTAAAGCACTCCCGGACCCGGCGCTGACCGAATATACCAAAGTTATTATTGAGCAGGCCGACCGCCTGCGTAATCTGGTCGACCGTCTGTTAGGACCGCAACAACCGGGCATGCATATCACGGAAAGTATTCACAAAGTGGCGGAGCGTGTGGTGGCGCTTGTTTCGATGGAAGTGCCAGAAAACGTTACGCTAATTCGTGATTACGATCCGAGCCTGCCTGAGTTATTGCACGACCCGGACCAGATAGAACAGGTTCTGCTGAATATCGTGCGCAATGCCCTGCAAGCGTTAGGGCCGGAAGGCGGCGAGATCGTACTGCGTACCCGCACTGCGTTTCAGCTCACGCTGCACGGCGTGCGTTACCGTCTGGCGGCGCGGATCGATGTTGAGGATAACGGCCCGGGTATTCCCCCTCATTTGCAGGACACGCTGTTCTACCCAATGGTCAGCGGTCGCGAGGGCGGTACCGGCCTTGGGTTATCCATCGCCCGTAATTTAATTGATCAGCATTCCGGCAAAATTGAGTTTACCAGTTGGCCGGGTCATACCGAGTTCTCGGTTTACCTGCCTATCAGGAAATAAAGGTGACGTTTATGCAACGAGGAATAGTCTGGGTCGTTGATGACGATAGTTCCATCCGTTGGGTGCTAGAACGTGCGCTCGCAGGAGCTGGTCTGAGCTGTACCGCATTTGAAAGCGGTAAAGAGGTACTGGATGCACTGGCCAGCAAAACACCGGACGTACTGTTGTCAGACATTCGCATGCCGGGTATGGATGGTCTGACCCTGTTAAAACAGATCAAACAGCGTCATCCGATGCTTCCGGTCATCATAATGACGGCGCATTCCGATCTGGATGCCGCCGTCAGCGCCTACCAGCAAGGGGCGTTTGATTATCTGCCCAAACCTTTTGATATTGACGAAGCTGTGGCGCTGGTCGAACGCGCCATCAGTCATTATCAGGAACAGCAGCAGCCGCGTAATGTACAAATCCACGGTCCAACGACCGACATCATTGGCGAAGCGCCGGCGATGCAGGATGTTTTTCGCATTATTGGCCGGCTTTCACGTTCTTCAATCAGCGTATTGATTAATGGAGAGTCCGGGACCGGTAAAGAGCTGGTCGCTCATGCCCTACACCGCCACAGCCCACGCGTCAAAGCGCCGTTTATCGCGCTGAACATGGCGGCCATCCCGAAAGATTTGATCGAGTCTGAACTGTTCGGTCATGAGAAAGGGGCGTTTACCGGGGCAAATACCATTCGTCAGGGGCGTTTTGAGCAGGCTGACGGTGGTACGCTGTTCCTCGACGAAATCGGCGATATGCCGCTGGACGTGCAAACGCGTTTACTGCGCGTATTAGCCGATGGACAGTTCTACCGTGTGGGTGGTTATGCGCCGGTGAAGGTGGATGTACGCATCATCGCCGCCACGCATCAGAATCTGGAACTGCGCGTACAGGAAGGCAAATTCCGTGAGGATTTATTCCACCGTCTGAACGTCATACGCGTTCATTTGCCCCCGCTGCGTGAACGTCGGGAAGACATCCCTCGCCTGGCACGTCATTTCCTGCAGGAAGCGGCCCGCGAGCTGGGGGTGGAAGCCAAGCAATTACATCCCGAAACCGAGGCAGCGCTTACGCGTCTGGCCTGGCCAGGCAACGTACGCCAGCTTGAAAACACCTGCCGCTGGTTAACCGTCATGGCTGCCGGACAGGAAGTATTGATTCAGGACTTGCCGACCGAGCTTTTTGAAACCAGCGTGCCAGACGCGCCGTCCCCTATGCAGCCGGACAGTTGGGCAACGCTGTTAGCGCAGTGGGCAGACCGGGCATTACGTTCCGGTCATCAAAACTTGCTTTCTGAAGCTCAACCAGAGATGGAGCGCACGCTGTTGACCACCGCGCTGCGTCATACCCAGGGGCATAAACAGGAAGCAGCGCGTTTGCTCGGCTGGGGCCGTAATACCTTGACGCGTAAGTTAAAAGAACTCGGAATGGAGTGACGATCGGTCGCTGTGTAAAGATTGATAATTGAGCGCAAATTGCTGCTATTTTGCGCTTTACTGTTCCGATGAGTTAAGTATGATCGTGCCCGGCTAACGGGGGGAAGTCATCATGCTGGAATCAATGATTAATCTGCTGTCGAGCGGTGCGGTCGAAAGCCATACGCCACAAACTGCGGTTGCCGCAGTGCTGTGCGCGGCGCTGGTTGGACTGTTCAGCTGACAATGTGCCGGATGGCGCTGCGCTTACCGGGCCTACAGGTTGTCGCAACGTGTAGGCCCGGTAAGCGCAGCGCCATCGGGCAACCCGGCTAAATGACGCGTGAGAACTGCTGCATCCGCGCTTTCTGGCGCAGATAGGCATCAAAGCACATGCAAATATTCCGAATCAGCAGGCGGCCCTTAGGCGTAACCTGAATCCCATTCTCATTCACATCCACCAGCCCATCCTTCGCCAGCGGCGCCAGCAGTTTCAGGTCTTCGGCAAAATAGTCAGCAAAATTCAGATCCCATTGCTGTTCCACGGCGGCATAGTCGAGGCGGAAGTTGCAGATCAGCAGCTTAATCACATCCCGACGAATACAGTCATCGCGGGTCAGCGCAATTCCACGCCATAACGCGTTCCCCTGCTCGTCTACCTGCTGATAATAGCGCTTCAGCTCTTTTTGGTTCTGCGCGTAGTTGTCGCCAATCATACTGATGGCCGATACGCCCATCCCCAAAAGATCGGTATCCCCCTGGGTGGTATACCCCTGGAAATTACGATGCAGCACACCTTTGCGTTGAGCAATCGCCAGTTCGTCATCCGGGCGAGCAAAGTGATCCATGCCAATGAACTGATAACCGGTTTCGGTCAGTGACGAGATGGTCTCCTGCAGGATATCCAGCTTCTGTTGCGCGCTGGGCAGGTCGGCATCTTTGATTTTGCGCTGAGCAGCAAACAGCGTTGGCAAATGCGCGTAGTTAAAAACGCTCAATCGGTCTGGATTTAGCTCAGCCACACGTTTCAAGGTAAAGGCAAAGCTCTCCGGCGTCTGTTTTGGCAGGCCATAAATCAGATCGATGTTCGTCGAGGTAAAGCCAATCTCCCGCGCATGATTCAGCAGCGCAAAGATAAATTCTTCATCCTGCTCACGGTTAACCAGACGCTGAACTTCTTTATTGAAATCCTGTACGCCCATGCTCAGGCGATTAAAACCTTCAGCACGTAAGTGATCGAGTACATCCAGCTCAATTTCACGCGGATCAACTTCGATCGAGATTTCCGCGTCCGCATTAAAGTTGAAGTTGCCACGCAGCAACGACATCAAACGGCTGATTTGCGCTTTATTCAGGTACGTTGGCGTGCCGCCGCCCCAGTGCAGTTGGCTGACATGGCGTCCGGCAAACAGCGGTGCGCGATGAATGATCTCTTGTTCTAACACATCGAGGTATTGATCGGCTTTATGCTGCTGACGCGTCACAACCTTGTTGCAGCCGCAGAAGTAACACAGTTTATGGCAGAACGGGATGTGAACGTACAACGAGAGTGGACGCTCAGGGTAACGCGCCACAGCGTTTAAAAACGCCTCGGCGCCGTAGTCTTCAGAAAACTCCAGCGCGGTTGGGTACGAGGTATATCGTGGCCCGGAATAGTTATATTTCTGGATCAGGGCCAGGTCCCAGTCTATTAGCTGCTCTGACATGCTCACTCCTTCCGATGGCGTCTCTGGCGGGTACGGCGTACCGGCTTAACCCCTGTGCGAGTAATAAGCCGGTTGCGCAGCCACTTCTGTCGCCGCGACAACCGCTGTAGTTTAACGAATAACCACACCAGATAACATATAACCGGAAGGGTTATAAGCAGGACGGGAAGACCCACGGTGTAAAACCGTTAGTTGCCGCCTTTCAGCAGACGCATCATGTCTTCCTGTTTTTCTTCTTCTTCCTCGTCTTCCTCATCATCGTAAGAGAGACCCAGCTTTTGCATCAGCTCATCAATGCGATCCAGCTTGGCATCAACCCAGGTCTGATCCTCCGCACTTAGGGTTTCTCCTGCTTCAAGACGTTCCAACAGCGCATCCAGGCGCTCATCCGTTTCCAGTAAATCCAACTCAGCCTGTGGTGAAAGCATAGGTTTCTCACTCTTCGGTTTGTGCTGTTTGGTGACTTTTTCGGTCACGCCCAATGGAATGGGGGTTTTACTGCCAATACGAGGATCTTGTTGCTTATTTTGCTTTCCGCCACCAGATGCGCCATCGCTTCCGGACGCACGGCTACCCGCCGCATGGCCACGGTGTTTTTTCTGGCGCTTACGGTCGCGAGCTTCCTGGTTAATTTCTTCGCGTGTTTTACGACGCGCTTTTGCAGGACCTTTACCGCGTGGTGTAGAAGTTGGTTTCATCATGATTCGTCTTTGGCTGTTTTTATTCAGTATATATTTGCGCCGGAATCTAGCAGAAATAAAGAAAAAAGGCGACAGAGTAATCTGTCGCCTTTTTTCCTGACTCTCAACCCTTACGGGCTCTACTATCCCTGTTGGCTATCAACACACCCTGTTTTTCCCTTAGCCTGAAACATTCCGTGTTGTTTCCATTTCCTTTTACTAACGTCTCCGGACGTTTGTCTTCCTGACAATCCTGTGTCTTCGCCTCCTGGCGCTCCTGACCCTCATCCTGAGTCGTCTATCCTGTCAGCTTCCTCGCTATGGGCACTACTTTACCGTTTTGGCTTAAACGTACAAGTAACCAAGGTAACAATTTCGGATTTTAAGAATACTGCCTAACCATAACCATATGATTTATTTAGGCTATGTCATTTTTTACCCTGTCATCTCGTATAGATACTATCGGCAATGTCTCACAAAGTGAGTGGTTTTTACTTACACTGGCTACGCGTCGAAAAACCAGCCTTTTGCTGGTGTTCAGGTATAATCGCTGCAAAGCCTTGATTGATGGAGAGGACCGCTTTGACTAACTTGAATTATCAACAGACGCATTTTGTGATGAGTGCGCCTGATATTCGCCACTTACCTTCCGATACCGGAATCGAAGTGGCTTTTGCTGGCCGTTCCAACGCAGGCAAATCCAGTGCGCTAAATACCCTGACTAATCAAAAGAGTCTGGCGCGTACATCTAAAACACCGGGCCGTACTCAGCTCATCAACCTGTTTGAAGTCGTTGACGGCAAACGTCTGGTTGATCTGCCGGGGTACGGTTACGCCGAAGTGCCGGAAGAGATGAAGCGCAAATGGCAGCGCGCACTGGCGGAATATCTGGAAAAACGTCAGAGCCTGCAAGGCCTGGTCGTGTTAATGGATATTCGTCACCCGCTTAAAGATCTGGACCAGCAGATGATCCTATGGGCGGTAGAGAGCAACGTTCAGGTTCTGGTGCTGCTGACCAAAGCAGACAAGCTGGCCAGCGGCGCGCGCAAAGCTCAACTGAATATGGTACGTGAAGCCGTGCTGGCATTTAATGGCGATGTGCAGGTAGAAGCCTTTTCATCACTGAAAAAAATGGGCGTAGACAAACTGCGTCAGAAGCTGGATAGCTGGTTTAGTGAACTGGCACCGGTTGAAGAGGTTCAGGACGGGGAATAATCTCCCGCTATGCCGGATGGCGTCGCTGCGCGTCTTATCCGGCCTACGGCGTGAGCGAAACTTTTCTTGCGCACAATAAAAAACGCCCCAGTCATTACTGACTGGGGCGGCTAAAATATTCAGCCAAATCCGATTACGTGAAGTAAAAGGTC
>NZ_JAHLQZ010000095.1:0-15447 GCF_018919505.1 Citrobacter sp. S55_ASV_140 | reverse complement strand
AGCCAGAACCGTGCCAGGCGTCGCCTCTGCGTTAGCTGAGCGTCTGGTAGGGGGACGCTATCTCAACGTGGATATTAATCGTGAAAAAGCGGCTCGTTATGGCATGACCGTTGGTGATGTACAGCTGTTTGTGACCTCCGCTGTGGGGGGCGCGATGGTGGGCGAAACGGTAGAAGGGATCGCGCGTTATCCTATCAACCTTCGCTATGCGCAGAGCTATCGCGACAGCCCGCAAGCGCTGCGTAATCTGCCCATTCTGACCCCTATGAAACAGCAAATCACGCTGGCTGATGTGGCGGATGTCACGGTCGTTTCTGGGCCGTCAATGTTAAAAACAGAAGATGCGCGACCCACCAGTTGGATTTACATCGATGCCCGCGATCGTGACATGGTTTCGGTGGTGAACGATCTGCAAAAAGCGATCGCGGAAAAGGTACAGTTAAAGCCGGGGACCAGCGTGGCGTTCTCCGGGCAGTTCGAACTGCTTGAACGCGCCAGCCATAAGCTCAAATTGATGGTGCCGATGACGCTGATGATTATTTTCGTCCTGCTTTATCTGGCTTTCCGTCGCTTTGGCGAAGCGCTGTTGATTATCACCAGCGTCCCCTTTGCCCTGGTAGGGGGCATCTGGTTCCTCTACTGGATGGGGTTCCATATGTCGGTCGCGACCGGAACCGGGTTTATTGCGTTGGCCGGCGTGGCCGCAGAGTTTGGCGTGGTGATGCTGATGTATCTGCGTCACGCCATTGAAGCAGAGCCTGCGCTGGAAAACCCGCAAACCTTTACGGCGGATAAACTGGATGAAGCGTTATATCACGGCGCTGTACTGCGCGTGCGCCCGAAAGCGATGACCGTGGCGGTGATTATCGCCGGTCTGTTGCCCATCTTGTGGGGGACGGGAGCCGGGTCAGAAGTGATGAGCCGCATAGCCGCGCCGATGATTGGCGGCATGATCACCGCGCCGCTGTTGTCGCTATTCATCATTCCGGCTGCGTATAAGCTGATGTGGCTGCACAGGCATCGCAAGCAAAAGTAACCTTCTCAATCATACGCCTGTCTTCGGTTGGTACCCCGAAGCAGGCGTAGCTCTATGCTTCCAGCGCTTTCACGCGTTTGCGGTACTCGCCCGGCGTACAGCCGAATTCGCGTAGAAAGACTTTATAAAACGATGACTCGCTGGCGTAGCCCACCGATTCAGCTACCACAATCAATGGTTGCGATCCGCGTGACAACATCTGAGCGGCGAATTGCAGGCGCAAAGTGGTTAACACTGCCATCGGTGTGGAGTTTGACACTTCACGGAATAATTGCGCAAAGCTGGCCCGCGACATGTGTACGCGCTTCGCCAGCTCTTCGACGGTCCATGCAAAGGACGGTGATTCGAGCATCAAAAACACCACAGATCCGAGTTTGGGGTGCAGCAGTAAATTCAACACGTTTTGTGCGGGCGATGCTCTGGTTAACCACTCACGAACGGCTAAGGCGAACAGCGTGGCGCATTGTTGGCTGCATACAGCGCTGGAACCCGGCAGCCCACTAATGGATTCCTGTTGCAATAGCGCAATCACGGCCTTGAGCCAATGGCTGACGGGACTCTTTTCTTCAGGCGCCAGAATCAGTGCTTCCGGTAGCGCGGTTAAAAAATAGCGTGAGGTGGCGTGCAGTCGCAGGCTACCGCAAACGATATGCGTTTGTTCATCCCCTGACTGGCAAAGTCGATGGGCGGAGTTCTGCGGCAGGATAACAAGAGTCCCTGGCCGCAGGGTGAAAGATGTCCCGTCAGGCATGTCAAGTTGGGCTGCTCCCTGAGTGACTGTATGCCAGCGGATAACGGATAGCTCGCCCGCCGCATGCGGCAGTTGCCAGTTTCTGCTCAACAAACAGTTTTGATCGATCGAGCCTTGCGGGTCGTTAAGCATGAGTAATCGACTAAGGGCATCCATGAAGACTCCTGGGCAGTTTTAATCACTATTGGTTTGGTGGAATTATCTCGTCAAGTTTAAATTAAAGTAATACCTTCAAGGTGTTAATTTATTATGCTTATGTGTTTCATGAAAAGAGGTTAAAAGTGATTTAGACGATTTAGCAGTAATAAGCGCGTTCTGGATACATTTCCCTTGTCTGGTTACCCCTATACTTCAGTTCAACAAATGAACAGTGACCAGGCGGAGAGAGAGCATGAATCAGTATCAGGCGATTATTATTGGATTTGGCAAAGCGGGTAAAACGCTGGCAGCTACCCTGGCAAAAACGGGCTGGCGGGTGGCGATTGTTGAACAGTCGAATACCATGTATGGCGGGACATGCATCAACATCGGCTGTATTCCAACCAAAACCCTGGTACATGACGCTGAACTTCAACATGATTTTGCTGCGGCGATGCAGCGCAAGGCTGCCGTTGTCAGTTTCCTGCGCGATAAAAACTTCCATAATCTGGCCGACCTGGAAAATGTCGATGTGATCGACGGTCGTGCTGAGTTTGTCGATAACCATACTGTGCGAGTCGTGCAGTCAACAGGCGCGATTGAGCTAAGCGGCGAGAAGATCTTTATTAATACCGGCGCGCAGTCAACGGTTCCAGACGTGGAAGGGTTAACCACCACACCGGGGGTGTTTGACAGCACCGGGCTGTTGAATTTGACGCAACGGCCTGAGCGTCTGGGAATTTTGGGTGGCGGTTACATTGGTGTGGAGTTCGCATCAATGTTTGCTAACTTCGGCAGCAAAGTTACCCTTTATGAAGCCGCTCCGCTGTTTTTAGCCCGTGAAGATCGGGATATTGCCGAAGCTATCGCCAGGATTTTACGCGACAAAGGCGTTGAGATTATCCTTAATGCCAACGTACAGGCGGTTTCGTCCGGGGACGGCGCGGTACAGGTGAAAATGCCGGGAGGCGTCCAGACCGTGGATGCGCTGCTGGTGGCATCGGGCCGCAAACCGGCGACCGAAAACCTACAGTTGCAGAAAGCGGGTGTGGATGTAAACGACCGCGGCGCCATTATTGTGAATAAATATTTGCGTACCTCGGCAGATAATATTTGGGCAATGGGCGATGTTACCGGGGGGTTGCAGTTCACGTACATCTCACTGGATGACTTCCGCATTGTGCGTGACAACCTGTCAGGCGAGGGGAGACGTCACACCGGCGATCGTCAAAATGTACCGTATTCCGTCTTTATGACGCCGCCGCTTTCCCGCGTGGGGATGACCGAAGAACAGGCTCGCGCCAGCGGTGCTTCTGTGCAGGTAGTCACGCTGCCGGTCGCGGCGATTCCGCGTGCGCGAGTGATGGATGACACACGCGGCGTACTTAAAGCGGTGGTGGATAGTGAAACGAAACAGATATTAGGTGTTTCGCTATTATGTGTGGATTCACATGAGATGATTAATATCATCAAGACGGTTATGGATGCAGGATTACCCTATACAACCTTACGCGATCAAATATTTACCCATCCGAGTATGAGTGAATCATTAAACGATCTCTTTTCTCTCGTTAAATAATAAAAGCGTAGTCTGCATGTTTGCCCCACCCGTGTGGGGCTTTTTTTGTCTTTTTAACGGCTGGATACTCATTGACAGTTATTCTGGCGTCCTGGATGAAATAAAATAA
The DNA here is from genome assembly GCF_018919505.1 of Citrobacter sp. S55_ASV_140. NCBI lineage: Bacteria > Pseudomonadati > Pseudomonadota > Gammaproteobacteria > Enterobacterales > Enterobacteriaceae > Citrobacter > Citrobacter sp. S55_ASV_140. The sequence goes on along the minus strand of NZ_JAHLQZ010000095.1, from coordinate 11,834 downwards.
ATTGGCATGTTTTATTATATTGCCACTGAAATCACTGTTTAATGGAAATAGGAATGAACATGTTTAAAACTACGTTACTAATGACCGCGTTACTGACTGCACCGGTGACATTTTCCGCATTGGCGCAAACCGAAGTTGTCCATGTTAGCGTGTCTGCCATATCTGGTGCGCCTTCCGAGATAGAGGATGCTATTGCGAAACTGGCGCAGGAAAATAATGCAACGTCCTGGAAAATCACCTCAATGCGCATTGATGGCAGCACTCACGCAACGGCAATTTTATACAAGTGAGGAGAGCCTGCATGGAAAAGTATCTGCGTTTACTCAGTAAGGGCGATAAAATTGGATTGACCTTAATTCGCCTGAGCATTGCAATTGTTTTTATCTGGATTGGGTTATTAAAATTTGTACCTTACGAAGCTGACAGTATTACGCCATTTGTTGCTAATAGCCCGGTAATGTCATTTTTTTATGAACATCCAGAAGAGTATAAGCAGCATTTAACCCACGAAGGTGAGTTTAAGCCACAGGAGCGTGAATGGCAGGCGGCGAATAATACCTATACATTCTCCAATGGTCTGGGCGTAGTCGAAGTTCTTATCGCTTTATTGGTGCTGGCAAATCCTGTTAGCCGTTGGTTGGGATTAATTGGCGGCATACTGGCATTTGCTACGCCGATTGTTACCTTATCCTTTTTAATTACCACACCAGAGGCATGGGTAATGCCGTTGGGCGATTTACATCATGGTTTTCCGTACTTGTCCGGGGCCGGGCGTCTGGTATTGAAAGACACGCTAATGCTGGCGGGAGCAGTGATGATCATCGCAGACTCATCTCGATCAATAATTAAGCAGCGGTATTGAATTTTTAACGTTGTACCCTCTGTAAGGTAGCAAGCCACTCTAGTTCTATTCGGTATTTGCCGGGCCAGCAGGATGCTGGCTTTTTTCTGACTTAAGGGAAATTTATTTAATATATAAAATGTAATTATTCACTTTATAACAATCACGCGTCAGGCTGTATTGGTAGTTAATGATATGAAGATGTAAGCATCATACGCACTGACGACAAAAGCGCGACAACCTGCGCATTGCCCAACCATCCCAACACCTTCATTTTTCTTTGTTTTTTTCTGTGCAATTCTTGCTATTTGTTATCTCAAAACAGCATCTTAAATAAAATTATTATTCATTTTTGTTATAGTTAATCCATAAGTTCGCGTGGTTTTAAGCGCGGCTTAAGCTAGAATTATCCTGATTAAATGATTTTACGTATCAATAATTGGCTAAAGATAGTTAAAAACTTAATTTTTAACCAACTGTCTGACATGGAATCCACTATGGTAATTAAGCACCAGGGCGGATGCTGATCTCGCGTTTTTGGGTAACCAAAAGCGGGACATATCTTAAATATGGAAATAAGGGTTTTAGAATGAGCTTTGGATTAGCAAAGGACAACAAGTTTGAAATCATCGCTATCCTTCGTGAAGAGCTGCACAAGAAAACGAAACTGGAAGTCTTATGCGAAAACAGTAGCGTTATCACACAGCTAGAGAAGGTCGATTTCGAACGGTTTGTCATCTCCGGCCATGAAGAGATTGTGCCTGAAAAGGTCCAATACTTTATCCTGCACAGCGAAAGCGGGATTGTAAAATTTAGTGCCAGATTTGAACAAACTCCACCCGCAGGTGCGGAGGCAGGATTATCCTACCTCATCCCGGATATGATTTTCTTTGCCCAGCAGCGACAAAATCAGCGTTTTTCCTTCCTGAAGGGTTATGACTTTTTCTGTTTTGGTCGTTACAAAAACGGAGAAAACTACTCTTTCAGGATTAAAAACATCTCTCAGGGTGGCTGTGCGTTAATTGTTAAAGATGTAAATACCCGCTTTGTTTATAAAGATGCGGTGATTAAAAATGCCTCACTGGAGTTTGATACGTTTGGCAGTTTACAGCTGGATTTAAAAGTGATCGATGTCGTCACGATCAATGAGTTTGATGAGGATAATCAGTTGTACTCCTGTCATCAGATCTCGTGTGAGTTCGATTTTAAAAATCGTCGTGAAGAGGCTGAAGTCGAGAAAATTATTATCAAATTTTTAATGAGTAACAAGATCAGAAGCTTATAAGGAGCGGTAAACAGGATGTTGATGTGTGGCAATGATAATTTTGTGGGCAACGGTATGTTCGCCTACCTGACCAGCAAACATGTACCCGTACAAACATTCCAGTTTGAGGATATGTTGCATCAGTCATCATTATGTCAGCATCAAACCATGATTTTTAATATCATTAATAATGAACAACCGTGTTCAGACGTCGTACAGTTTCTGAATAAAAATCGATTCAAGTTCTATAATAACGTCGTAGTCATTGTAGCTGACAGTTTGGTGGCGAAATTATGCGTGGAGTTATTATATATTGAGAAAGCAATAGTGTTGACTGAGAAATCTTCACTGCGAGATTTCGGTCAATTGGCGACGTTGTCAGTCGGGAAATGGAATCCCCGGCTGTATCGTTCGCAGAAAAGGTTAACCGAAAGGGAACAGCAGATCCTGAGTTTGCTGGTAAGTGGCTATACCGCTAAAGAAATTTCTGAGTTAGTGAGCCTTAACTATAAAACCATTCAGGCTCATAAAATGCGCGTCGTCGCCAAGTTGGGACTGAATAATACTTCTGATTTAAATAAATTAATTGTCAGATTCACCCATCGGATGTCTTTTTTACCCTAGTCTGGTGATTCTTTTCTGATGTAAAACATATCATAGTAGATATAATTCGGGAGCGATGCTGACTGGTTTTAAATTTTATGATTTGTAGAGGTAGAGGGAATGTTTAATTCCAACGAGGTGCTCACCGCGCTTGAACAGGCATTGAATACCAGTCAGTTTTATATGGTTTATCAGCCCATTTTTAATTTGCACACTCAGCAAATTAGCGGATTTGAAGCATTAATGCGTTGGAACAGCCCTCAGATGGGGATGATCTCTCCCGATATTTTTATTACGTTATTGGAAGACAGTGGCAATATCATTTCAATTGAAGACATGGTTACCCACACCCCCTGGGATGTGGCGACGTCCTGGCCCGATCCTCTTGTATTATCAATCAATATTTCCGCACTTGAATTTTGTGACCCTCTCTTACCGCAACGCGTCAGACGTAATCTCACCCTCTGTGGACTACCGCCTTATCGATGCCAAATTGAGGTTACGGAAACGTCACCACTGCGCGACAGCCAGATAGCGGTTAACAATATGCTGGAGCTAAAGGAGATCGGGGTTAAACTCGCTCTTGATGATTTTGGTACCGGTCACGCAAATCTTAATTATCTGCTGAAGTATCCTTTTGATACCCTAAAAATTGATAAGGAATTTGTTGCTGGCATTGAGCCCGATACCCGATCGACAAAGATTGTTGAGGGCATTATTTCACTGGCGCACAATTTTGGTATTGAAGTTCTTGCTGAAGGGGTGGAAACCCAGTCCCAACTGGACCGTTTAACGCAGATTGGTTGTGACAAAATTCAGGGCTTTTTCATTTCTCCGCCGGTGTTAGCAGAAGAAATCCCGTTACTCCTGACGCAGTATAATCATTAATCCCACCTTTTTACGTTTCCCAAGCCCTTGATTGTTCTGCGTTGTCGTTAAGTTCGTAGGACTGATAAGCGTAGCGCATCTGGCAGCCCTGAAAGGCAAAAAAAAGCCCCCTGCAGAACAGAGGGCTGGTGAGTTTATGACTGCTTAGAACGATTTCTTAAAGCCAATGGAAGCATTGATCGGTGCTTCAACTTGCGACTTACTGCCACCGTTGCTGAATTGCGTACCCAGTTCACCGTAGACCTGCACGTTTCTGTCGATTGACCAGGACAGACCGGCCGCAACTTCGGTGCTGGAGTACTGCTGTGAGGATTCGAGCGTGGTGGTGGCGACCGCATTGCTAAAGTGCGTTTTGTCTTTTGAACCCAGACCCTGCCAGACGTTTACCCTGCCATACGGCTGGAATTTGCCATGGTTGGTGTCATAGTCAGCAACCAGACGTACGCCCAGACGGGCGGTAAAGGAATCAGCGGTATCCATTTTCACTTTCGTTTGGGTCACACCATCAAGCCGACCATTATCAAAATCGCTGTATTGGTAGATTAACTGAGCCTGAGGTTCCAGACTCCAGGCGCTTGAACCCAGACGGAACGATTTACCCACCTCCGTTGACGCCGTCAGCGTGTTGCCTTTGACGGTATAAGAACCGTTGTTCCCGGTCGCCGCCAGGCGAGATTTATGGTTACCGTACTGCAGGACGTTATCAACATACATCCCGTCGCCCGAGAACCAGGTGGCGTAACCGCCGACGTAAAACGCATTGTCATCGATGTTTCCGCCTTTGCCGTCGCTACCCGTCTTTGTGCCTTTCACATTGCTGTCGATGTCAAGGATGCTGGTATACATCCCGGCTTTCCAGCTTTCGTTAGCATACATATCGACGCCGACCTGGATACCCATAGTATGGGAGCTGGTTTGCGTCCCGGCCGCATCGTCCAGTTTGGTTTTACCGGAGTAACCAAGCATTCTCGCCCAGGCGCGATTATCTTCATCAATGCCCGGTTTAACCTCGTCGCCCATACGTTGGTGCATGTTACCCAGCAGACTAATGTCACCCTGACGCACGACGCTGGCAAGGCCTGAATACAGCATGGTTTCCGGACGATATTCGCTTCTCAGATACCAGTTTTCCCCCTGACCCTGAGCATTGCCCGCATGCAGTTGGTACTCAAACGCGCCTGCTGCCATACGATCGGCGGCCAAGTGGAAGGCGTCGCGCGACGTTTGCGCGGTGGTGGTAGCGCCATTGAGGGCCGTGACCACCTCGATACCATCCCCGACGGTCGGTGCGCCGAGGCCAGAACCATCAACGTCCAGCAGCGTACTCCCGCTGGCTTTACCGCCATCAATAATCAGACGGTCGGCAATACCTGCACCGCTACCATTCTGAATGGCCGCCATGTTGATGATCCCTTTTTCGCCGACGTAATCCCCTTTGACGGTTAACGTTGTGCCAGTCTGCTGGCCGATGAGCGAGACATCACCGCCGTTGCTCAGGCCTGCGACGGTCTGGTTGTATCCCTGCGTGTTCAACATGGTGTCAGCGACAACGTAGTGGTGTGACGCGCTACTCAGGGTGTTGGTATTACCCGCCTGCAGTACGCCGTTGGCAATCAACGTTGCGCCGCTGTAGCTGTTTTCACCTTGCAGTTCCGTAATACCGCTGCCGGTCTGGTGCAACTGGCCTTTACCGCTGATATTGCCCGTTAACGCCAGGGTATCCGCGCGATCAACCTTGAGTACGCCGTTATCAACGATATCTCCCTGAATGCTGCCGATGTTACCGCCATTACCCAGCTGTAAAACGCCTTGTTCGATGGTAGTGCCCCCGGTGTAGGTATTATCCAGCGTCAGGGTGAGGGAGCCTTTACCGGTTTTGGTCAGATGACCATTACCTTCGACTTCCGTCAGCAGGGAAACGTTATGTCCGTTGGTATCGAATGTCCCGCCACCGGATTCCAGCGTCACCTGACGGGCGGTATCAAATGCTTCGCCATACTTCAGCGTACCGCCGTTGAAGGTAATACCCGTCTCCGGCGCGCCAAGGTTGGTATCACCCGCCACCTGCAACGTACCTGAGGTGATGGTGGTTCCACCGCTGTAGGTATTGTCGCCAGTAAGTATCAGCGTCCCGAGATCGCCTTTATTCAGGCCGCCGGTACCGCGGATCACGCTGTCGATAGTTGCGGTGTAGTTTACGCCGTCTACCGTGCCATCGCCGACGCGAATCAGCGTGTTCGCTGTGTCGGTGGTAATGGCCTCACCACCCACGCGATAGCCATCGGTGGCGAACTGTGCGCCGCTGATGATAACGTCGCCTTTGCTGTTATCGACGGTGACGTTGCCAGCTTCACCCTGGAAGACGGCGAAGGCGGCATCGGTAAACGGTGCGTTCAGCGCGCCTTCTGGCGTGGATTCATCCGTGGTCCAGTTGTCGTTACCCTGGCTGGATTGCCAGATACCGTCGCCGCCGTTGATGACGCCGTTGTTTTTCAGCTCGCCATTCTCACCGCCGGTGCCGTCCCAGAAGCGCAGCGTCAGTCCGGCATGGTTGACCAGGTTAACCTGGTTGTTAACCGAGGTTTGCACGTACAGGCTGTCTGCGGCTTCCGGCGCGTTGGCAATGTCCATCACATTGTTGGTCAAGGTGCCGGTGTAGTTGATGACGCGGTAAACGCCCACGTCAAAGCTGCCGCCCGGAGAGGTCTCGATATTGAGCTTACCGTCGAGCGTCAGGTCGCCATTCACATCAATCAGGTCGTTGAAGGCACCGCCTGGGGTATAAGCCTGACCAAACTGATAATCCAGTTGGGCGTTATCACTCAGCGTCAGTGAACCGGTGGTCAGTTTACCCACGCTGTTGATGGCGGCGCCAGCTGTAATATGACCGTCGTCCAGCACGTCAACCGCGCCGCCGATAATACCGTTCCCGCCGAGCGTCGCGCCGGATTTAACCGTTACCTGACCGGTCGCGGCAGACTGGTTGCCGTTGACCAGCAGCACGCCCTCATTGACGTCCGTGGTGCCGGTGTAAGTGTTATCGCCTGTCAGCGTTAAGGTGCCGTCACCGATTTTCACCAGACTACCGTCGTTACCGCTGATAATGCCGCTGATGGTGTCATCAAGTTGCAGATTCCCCAGCGACAATGCTTTATTGCCCAATTCGACATTCCCCGCGCCGGACAACGAGCCGATAGAGGTTGCGCTGTCGACCGTGCTGATATCGACCTTACCGCCCACCAGGTTTTTAACGACGGTATTTTCCGCCATCGCCAGGTCGGCAAAGGTCATCAGTCCGCTGTTATTCACGCTGGCATTGCCGCCGCTGGCATTCTCTTCCAGAGCCAGCGTACTGTCTTTTGCCACGTTAACCGTCGCGTTGCCTGCGGTGGCGTTGTCGGTTAACAGCGCTTTTGCAGCGCCAGTCAGGTTGAGTTTGGCGCTTGCGGCGGTGACATTATCCGCCAGCGTTAACAGGCTGTCGGCGATGTTCATGGTCAGGGATTTCAGACTGGTCTCTGTCCCGCTGACATTGAGCGTCGCCCCCTTATTGACGTTCACGGTGCTGCTTTCATTGCTACCAAAGGCCCCGGTTTTGCTGACGTTGACCGTGACATTGTTGGCATTACCCGTACCGGCGATTTCGGTATCGCCTTTGTAGCTGTTGGCGCGATCGAGCGACAAGGTGCTGCCCGCATCGCTTGAGCTGCTGGTGACTTTCAGTTTACCGTCGCCGGTAATCTCACCGGCTGGCGTGAAGTGGCGCGAATTGAGGTCAAACACCGCCGCGTTATCACTCGCTCCCAGCTCGATAGTGCGATTGCTGGTCAGGTCCGCACCCATCTGCAGGGTGGAGCCGTTGTTAATAACCAGATCGGTTCCGCTTTGGCCGAGGTTGCTGTCAGAGGAAATCTGCAACGTACCGCCATCAATGCGCGTGCCGCCGCGATACTCGTTATCACCGCTGAGGATCAGACGACCAAGGTCGGTTTTCACCAGCGTCAGTTTGTCAGTCGTGCTGGCTTCGCGGATCACCGACTCAATGGCCGCGGTATAGTTTTGACCCGCGCCACCGGCGCCAACGCGCAGCAGCAGTTCACCGGTGCCTGGCGTCTGGCCTGCATGGGTCGCGTTTTCTGTGGTGGCATACGCGTTAAGCGCATCACCTTTAACGATATAGCCATCGGCGTCAAACTGCGCCCCGGAGAAGTTAACTTCGCCCGCGGCGTTATCCACGGTAACGGTTCCGCCTTTGGTGGTGAAGACGGCAAAGGATTTCTGCGCCCAGGGGGCGTTACCTTCACCGGTTGCCGTGGTCCAGTTGTTATCTCCCTGGCTGCCGATCGCCATCCATTTGCCATCGCCGCCGTCAATTTTGCTGTTGCCTTCAATCCCCGACGCGCCATGGCTCTGATTGACGGTTGCGCCGTCCCAGAACTGCAGGGTAACGCCGTTGGCGTTCACCAGGTTGACCTGTTTGTCGATAGAGGTCTGGACAAAAATATTACTCTTATCCTGGCTGTCCGGTATTGCGCCCAGCTCCAGCGTCTGGTTATCCAGCCTGCCGCCATAGTTATAGATACGATATACGCCCGGACCGAAGTTACCGCCCTGTGAAGTGGTAACATCCAGGGTTCCGTCAAGCTGCAGATCGCCTGCGACGTTGACCAGATCGTTTAGCGCACCGCCTGGCGTATAAGCGTTGCCCAGTTCGAAAGCGGAGGTCGTTTTGCTGCCAAGCTGCAGATTACCGTTAATGGTGAGCGTACCTGCACCGCCATCACCCGCGCTGAGGGTGGTGGCATCGTTCATCAATACATTGCCACCGATAATGCCATTCCCGCCAAGTGTGGATGTGCCGCTGACGGTCGTTGCGCCGCGCGCCGCGCTTTGATCGCCATTCACCAACAGCGTACCGTTGGTGACGGTGGTATCGCCGGTATAGGTGTTATTGCCGTTCAGACGGGTAATACCGCCGCCGATTTGTTGCAGCGCGCCGATGCCAGAGATCACCCCGTTGAGCAGGACGTTGTTGGCGCGGTTGATCGCCAGCACGCCATTGTCGATGATGTCAGATACGGCGCTGACTTCGCCCTCATTGCCGCCGTCACCCAACTGCAACGTACCGGTTTGCGCGATGGTGGTAGAGCCGGTGTAGCTGTTGTTGGCGGTAAACACCGTGGTGCCGCCCGCCGCACGTTCAAATTTCCCGTCGCCGCTGATGATGCCACGATAGATCTGCGCCGCTGACGCATCTCCCAGGGTATCGAAGATAACCCTGCTGCCTGCGCCCTGGGTCGTCACATCGTAATCGCCAATGCTGGCGGCAGTACTGGTCGGCTCAATGTGATCGCCGGTGCGCAGCGTTGCGCCATTGTTTACGGCAAGGGTTTTGCTCGCCAGACTCAGGTTTTCAACGATGCGTACATCCGCGTTTGATCCGCTGATGGTCAGGGAATCCCAGCCGGTGCCAATGTTGGTGCCGGTATTCAGGTTGTCGCTGGCAAGCGTGCCAATCTTCGCATCTTTCGTATTGGTGAAGGTGAGGGCATTGCCCGTACCCGCAGCGGTAATGATGTGGCGCGTTTTATCCAGTATTACATTGCCGATGTTGGCTTTATTGTTGCCGCCAGTGCCAGCGAAATTCACTTCGCCCGCATAGGAACCGCTGCGCCAGTTGAAGGTATCTCTGCCTTCGCCGGTATTGATTACGCCGCTGGTGATACCGCCGCTGATATCAATGGTGTCATTGCCTTTACCAGACTGAATAGCCACTGCCGTGTTGTTGATGGCCTGAAGGGTACCGGTATTGGTGATTTTTTTCTTGCTGTCACCGCTGGCGTCAATCACCGGTGAGGTCGTGCTGGCAGAAATAATCTTCCCGCTGTTGGTTAATGCGCTGACGTTTTTCGCGATGATCGCAGAACCGCCTGCGCTGTTATGTACGTTGATGTCGGCACTGGTCGTGACCTGGCCATCCGTGTTGGCGCGGATACCGCTGCCTTCGCTGTTTCGCACCTCAACGGTATAGCCTTTGCCGATGGTCAGATCGCCCGTCACCGCGTCGCCATTGCGCTGCTCAAAGGCGAAACCGGTACCTTTACCGTTGACGTTGAGGATGTTGTTCAGGCCATCGTTCATGGTCAGCGCGACGCTGGTGCGGATCCCAGGACCATCGTTGGAATCGATAGTGACATCACGCAGTGTGATATTGGTGTTGTTGGCATCGTTTTGAATACCGGCACCAGTACCCTCAGCGCGAATCATCACGCTTTGCGCGGCCAGCGCGCCTGCACCCTCGGCCAGACGAATACCGTCAGCAGATCCATTAGTGGTAATGCTGTCGCCAGTTTTACCGTTGATCAGCAGACTGGCCCCCTGGGTCAGCAGAACGCCAGCAGTACCATCATCAACCTGAATTTTGCCCAGCTTACTAATCTGCGCGTTAGAGCCTGAGGCGCGTACGCCGATGCCGTTGCTGACATGCAGGGCGCTGGAGGAGTTATTGGTTAAGTTCCCGCCTTGTTGCACATCAACGCCGATGCTGTCGACGCTGGCCAGATCGATGATCGATTTGGTATCGAGGAGCAGGTTGCCCAGATTTCTCGCCACATAGGCAATAACCTTGTTGCCGCTGGCTTCAGAGGTAATCTTCGCGTTTGAGGTGAGGGTGGTGCTCGTGGCATTCCCCTGCGTGTCGCCATTCAATTGATGCGCCTGACCATCCACCACCCCGGCAACGGTGCTTTCACCGGTTAAATTGATGGTGGTTTTATCGCTGATGGTACCGTTGGCGCCGCCTTCGATGACCAGCGCTGCGGAGTTGGTGCCCTTAACGGTAAACGTCGCTTCCCCGGTATCTACGCTACTGCCTGCGCCGGTGGCGAGCACGCCAACAGAATTGTTGCCGCTGAGCGTCAGATTCAGGTCAGAAGTAGACTGATCTTTCGGGTTAGTCGTATTACCGGCCAACAATGCGCCATTGGCGATACGGAAAATAGTGGTGCGATCCTGACCATTGTCATTCATCACCGCCTGCCCAATATTGGCGGTCGCGCCTTTACCATACAGGTAATAACCAATCTGATCGGTGTTGTTGAACGCCGGGCTACTCAGACTATCGACGTTAGCGATGGCGTTATCACGCACGTGTACGCCGATGTTACCTGCCTGATTCAGGGTGATATCAGAATAGACATTGACCGTTGCCTGACCGTTGGTGCCGCCTTCTGCCCAAATAGCATAGTTTCGGTTACCGACGCCGCCGTCACCGTCTACCACGATAGAACCAGAAGCGCTGGTGGTGACTTCGGCATTTTTCTTATTGGCGCTGACGTGGATCCCGACGTTATTGTTGCCATTAACGTTAATTTTGCCGTCATTTCTAATGATCTGACCATTCTCTGCGCCACTGTCACGCACAGTAATGCCGTAGTTCTTGCTGGTGCCTCCACGGCCATCGCCATTGATTGCGATAGTGCCAGTATTCAGCACATTACCTGTTGCATTGCCGATCAGGATCCCGGCGGCGTTACGTATGCCGACGCCAAGGGTGATGAGACCGTTGTTAATCACCTCTTTGGCGCTTTTGGTCATGATACCGGCGCTTGGGCTGGAACCGCCTGGCAGTATGGCATCCTGGGAGGAATTATTAGCATCGCGGCCAAGGTAAATAGAGGCATTCTGGGTGTTGGTAAATGTGGCGTTGTCCGCGACTTCTACGCCAAAGGCGGTGCCGTTACCAAAGGGGTTATTGTTTTTGTGTCCGTTGACGATATTGATATCGCCGTTATTAGTGCCTTGCGCGTCGTTGGACAACTGCATACCAATGGCCAGCGTCAACGAAGTCTCGGGATCGTCTTTACTCCAGGGATCGGCAGCAGAAGCGGTACCGAAGTTATCGGTAGTAATCGCCTGGTTGATTGTGCCTTCGTTGGTAATTACGCTGGCGCCTTGCCCCTGCATGCCAAATGCACCGTAGCTGTTGACGTTTTGGTTACCGTCCTTATCAATAAACAGCCCGGCGTTAATCGTTCCGTGGTTGGTTGCCGTCGCATCTTTCGCCAGCATGCCAATTGCCAGGCTCTGGCCGGTAGAGGTACGCAATGCGTTCAGTTCGCCCTGGTTAGTGATAACCCCGCCGTCAATGGCTTTCATCACGCCATTAATACTGCCGTCTACGGCGATCATCGCATCTTTATTCAACGTACCGGCGGTACCTGCGCCGTTGGCATAGAT
>NZ_JAHLQZ010000094.1:0-15729 GCF_018919505.1 Citrobacter sp. S55_ASV_140 | reverse complement strand
GGATCCAGATAGCCTCACGGTCGGCTACTGCATACTTCTTACGTAGCGGCGTGTTGTCGAGCTGAGAGTGTAGACGGTTAATCGGGTGACCGGTATTCAGCGACAGCGGGTATTTCGCTGCTTCCGGCCCGCGATACCACTCGTGAGGCGGCATCCAGGTCGGGATCGCTTTACAGTCCTCGTAACCCATTTTGGCAATGGCATCAGAATAGATTTCGATTTTGCCGGACGGGGTACCCAGTGGATTAAGCAGCGGGTTCTCGCGGAAATCAGCGAAGCGTACCCACTGTTTATTCTCTTCCGGAATCGGGAAGCGGATATAGTTGTTGGACGCCCAGAACATATCAAACGGCGGCAGCGCCACGCGTGCGTTACGCGCCTGGGCTTTCATGTCGTCATACATGCCTTTTAACCATAACATCTCATCTTTACCTTCGGTAAAGGCGTCGTGTACGCCGAGGATCTCGGCAATACCGGCAAAGACGTCAAAGTCATTTTTCGCTTCATGCTGCGGCGGCACACACTGGCGTAGCGGGAAGACGTAGAGCTGCGAGTAGTCGCCGCCCATGTCCAAATCGTTACGTTCATAGGTCGTGGTAACCGGCAGCACGATATCAGCATGTTTCGCTGTTGCCGTCCAGTAAGGTTCGTTGACGACCACGGTCTCCGGGTTCTGCCAGGCTTTGACCAGGTTATTGGTATCCTGATGTTGGTGGAAGGTATTCCCCCCCGCCACGTAGACCATTTTAATATCCGGGTAGGTCACTTTCGTGCCGTTATAATCAATGGTCTTGCCAGGGTTCGCCAGCGCATCGGCAATACGCGCTACCGGGAACGGTGTAATGTCTTTTGCCGCCGGAGAGGTTGGGCTACCCGCCGAGATCCCGGCGAGAATGCCGCCGCGCGCGGTCGGACTACCGCCGGAAGAGTAGTGATAGCTAAAGCCGAAGCCGCCGCCAGGCAGACCAATCTGCCCCAGCATCGACGCCAGGGTCACCATCATCCAGTGCGCCTGCTCGCCGTGATGTTGGCGCTGAATGCCCCAGCCGCCCATGATCATGGTGCGGTGTTTTGCCATATCGCGCGCCAGCTGTTTGATCACCTCGGCGTCAACACCGCTGATGTCCGCCGCCCAATTGGCGTCTTTCACAATACCGTCGTCCTGACCGGTCAGATACGCTTCAAACTTATCGAAGCCGACGGTATAGGTTTTCAGGAAGTCAGCGTTATGCAGTTTTTCCACCAACAGCGTATGGGCAATCCCCGCCATCAGCGCGCAGTCGGTATAGCTGTGCGGGCCAATCCACTCGGCACCCAGCATGCGGGCGCTGTCGCTGTGCACCGGATCGATACAGATCATCCGGGTGCCTTTTTTCTTCAGCGCTTCAAAACCAGTCTGGCTGACGTGATCCGGCAGGTTCCAGCTGTTTTTAAGCGTGATCATAGGGTTACAGCCAATCATCACCACCAGCTCGGTGTTTTCAATGACGTTCGGCCATGCGGTCTGTTGCTCGTAAACCTCAACAGAGCCCACTACATGCGGCATAATTACCTGTGCGGCACCGGTCGAGTAGTCGCCGGAGTAGCCGACAAAACCGCCTGCCAGGTTCATCATGCGCTGCAGTAGCGTTCTTGGGTTGTGGAACATCCCCACGCTTTTCCAGCCATAAGAGCCCGCATAGATAGAGGACGGTCCGTGCTCTTTCTGCAGACGGCTGATTTCACCGGCCACCAGATGCAGCGCCTTATCCCAGCTCACGCGCACCCACTCATCGCGGCCACGCAGCTCTGGTTTACAGTCTTTCGCGCCGCCTTCCAGCCAGCTTTTACGCACCATCGGGTACTTGATGCGGTTTTCGGCATACACCTGATAAGGTGCCATGGTAATCAGTTCGTTCGGATACGGATCGTCTTTCACCGGACGAACGTCAACCATTTTGCCATCGCGGACAATCGCTTCAAACGCGCCCCAGTGGGCACCGGTCAGAATGCCGCTTTCCGCCTGGCGTAACGCTACAAACTGCGGCAGCGCCTGGCTTATCGCTTCGGCCAGCGCCGAGCGTGGCCACATTCCCGCCAGCAGCGGTGCCGCCATTAAAGCTCCGGCACCAGCCAGAAAACGGCGACGAGTCAGATTCATACCTGCTTCCTGGCTCTGCTGCGCCATGTCATGGTCATTATTCTTTTTCATCATGGCTCCTTATTTTTTGTCCTGATCGGCTGCTGCGGGCATGTCGCTCGCGTGTTTTTGTACGTACTGGGTCAGAAGACGAACCTGTTCCTGCGTCAGCGACGTACGACCGGACATGCCTTTAACCACCCCAATCCACTGGTTGGCGTTAAAGCGATTCAACTCGGTAAGACCGTGGCAACCGGTACAGTTGTTAGCCATGAGTTCGGAGGCGTAGCTCCAGATTTTTTGTTGATCGCCAATCAGACTTTTCGCCGGCAGCCAGACCTGCAGATCGACTTCATGCCAGACCTGTTTCGTCTCTTCATCGGTTACCGTGCTGTTCACTTTCAACGCTTTACGCGCTTCCTCACCCAGCAGGGCGCTCATGATGCGTTTACCACGCGCGGCGTAGAACGCCTCGGTGACGCCATCCTGCTGCCAACCTTTGACGTCAGCCAGTACCATATCACCGTCACGTTTCACTACCTGCACTTCGGTGGAAGCCATCAGGTTACCGTCGTTATGATCGGTTGTTTTCTCACTAAGCCAGAACGGTTGGGTTTGAATGGTGTACAACGTGGTCGCCGTTGCCGGCGTTTTCGCTGCCGCATTCGCCAGTTCGCTCGCCCCTGCTGCCGCCAGGCCACTCATGTTCGGTAGAATGTGTGCGACGCCTTTATGACAATCGATACAGGTTTGGCCCTCTTTGATCGCCACCGGGTGCTGCTTACGGGCTTCAGGCGTTTGCGCCAGTATATCCATCGCTTTGTAGTCGTGGCAGGAACGACAGGTTGCCGAGTCGTTCTTCTTCAACCCATCCCAGACGCTCTGGGCCATCGCGAGCTTATGCGCCTCGTATTTTTCTGGGGTATCGATTTTGCCGGTCATTTCACCCCAGACATCTTTCAGGGCGCCAATTTTGGTCAGCATATAATCGATCGGTTGGTGGGGAACGTGGCAATCGGCACACTCGGCGCGAATACCTTTATTGTTCTGGAAATGCACACTGCCCTGATATTCCGCCAGAGGTTGTTGCATGGTATGACACGACACGCAGAATTCAGTGTCGCTGGTTTTATGCATGATAGTTGCCGTACCCGCCAGCAGCACGACACCAATAATGATCCCAACCAGCAGGGCGATAAATATAATTTTTCGCCTACCTGAACGTTCCAGTGAAAGTTTTCTCATCTTATTATTTAACCCTTTTCCTAAAATAAAGACGCAATAGTCCTTGCCACATGACAATCGCTATATAAAAATATTTATAGCGATTACCGTCATCTTCTACTCCAACAATGCTTATGGAAGTTTGATTCTGCGGGCTAATCATCGGAGGTTGATTAGCCGATAATTTCAGCGTGGTATCACATTGCAAATCGAACAAACCTTCGCGCAAATGTTGATATATTTTGATTATTTCAGTGTAGCGATTTGTTCTTTTTTCGCGCGGTCGATACTACGAATAATGATCTCTCGTTGGTTATCGTCCGGCGGTAACAGTTTCAGCATCAGTTGCCATGCTGCTATCGCTTTATCATATTGTTGATGCTCAAAGGCGTTAAACGCTACAAGGCTGAGTACCCGTACATCGTTATGGTTATTTTTAAGCAACGTATCAAGCAACTGCTGGGCTTCACGGCTATCATTCGGATCCGTAGAGTGCAGCAATGCTTCGGTATAGCCCAGTTGCGCATCCGCATTTCCCGGCGCCAACTGTCGCGCTTTATCAAATGCCTGTAACGCAGCCCCGGGGTTATTCAGCACCAGTTGTAGCCTACCGAGCATCGTCCAGCTTAGCTGGTCTGCCGGATATTGCTGCAGACGAGTACGTAGCCCCAGCGCCAGGCGAAACAGCTCTTCTTCCGACAGCGGTTTCCCCTGGGGATCCATCACGCGCTGCATCAGTTGCGGCGTTTGCTGCACGACCTGCTGCCACTCAATTACACGGGGGACGTAACTCGTTCGGACGAATACCCCTACGCATAAAGAGGTTAGTATAATAACCCCGAGAATATACACCCAATAGCTACTATTTTTGTTATCCGTTTTTGGCGACTCAGGCAAATCTTCCAATAAATTCAAGCGTAAATCGTCAACCAACTGCTGTTGCTGAGCCGCATTTACCGGAGAAATGTCTTCATCAAGCTCCTGAAGACGCGCACGAAAAATCATATGATTCATCGTATTACGATCAACTCGCTGTCTGCCTGACCAGGGAATAAACAGCAGTGCCGCCGTCCCCAGCAGTAAAATCATCATGATAAGAAAAGCGACGATCATTTCAGGGTCCTTTTGTTTTCATCGAGAAGCGCTTGCAAACGCGCCTGCTCATGCGGACTAAGTTCCGTTTCCCGCGCTGCCCGCGGGCGCCGGCTTAAACGGAAAATGACCAGCGCGCCGCCCAGTACAAAACAGGTGGGCAGCAGCCAGAGGATCAGCGTCGCCAACGTTACCGGCGGCTCATAGGTGACGAAGTTACCGTAGCGCGCCACCATATAATCGGTAATTTGCTGATTGCTTTGCCCCTCCTCCATCAGTTGCCAGACTTTTTTACGCATATCGGCGGCAATCATCGAATTGGAGTCGGCAATACTGTTGTTTTGGCATTTCGGGCAGCGCAGTTGCGCGGTCAGTTGGCGGAACTGTTGCTCCTGAGCCTCATTTTTAAACGGATAAGTGTCAATCGCCGCCAGCGCCTGAAACGATAGCAGCGCCGTCAGCAACGTCATTAGCAAAAATCTCACGCGCTGCCCTCCCGACTGTATTTATTCCACAACGGCAGGATTTCCTGCTGCCATACCTGTTCGTTCAGATCGCCTGCATGGCGGTAGCGAATAATGCCTTTGCCGTCGATAAGAAAGGTTTCCGGCGCACCGTAGACACCGAGATCCAATCCCAGCATACCGTCACCATCAAACACCCCCTGCGCGTATGGATTACCCAGCTCCTGCAGCCAGTCCAGCGCCTTCTGGCGATCGTCTTTATAGTTAATGCCCACGATGCGAATACCCTGCGCCGCGAGGGAACGCAGGTATTGGTGCTCCGCGCGGCAAGTTGGACACCAGGTCGCCCAGACGTTAAGCAGCACCGGCTTACCATTGATAATACTGGACGCGTCCAGCATCACGTCAGGCTTCTCCAGCGACGCCAGATGAAACGCGGGGAGCGGTTTGCCAACCAGCGCCGACTCCAGCGCCGTCGGGTCATCGCCGTCGCTATTGCGCAGCAGTTGCCACATCAGCGCCGCCACCAGAACCAGAAAGATAACCAGCGGCAGATAAAGGACTTTGCGGTTCATTGTGCGTTCTCCGGCAGCGATTTACGTAAGCGGTAGCGCGGGTCCAGAATGCACAATACGCCACCAAGCGCCATTAACATTCCGCCAAACCAGATCCAGCGAACAAACGGTTTGTAGTACAGGCGCACCGCCCAACTGCCGTCATCCAGTTCTTCACCCAGCGCGGCATACAGATCGCGCACCAACCCGCCGTCGATGGCGGCCTCGGTCATCTCCATCCGGCTGCTGCTGTAGACGCGTTTTTCTGCCCGCAGCGTGCTGATATGCCGCCCGTCCTGCGAGACGTCAATCACCGCTTCACCGCCAAAATAGTTCGGACCTGTAATGTCCTGAACGTCGCGGAAGACAAAGTGATATTGATGAATATCGACGCTATCGCCCGGCTTCATACGCACATCGCGCTCAATGCTATAGTTCTGGCTAAAGGCGATGCCAATCACCGTCACCACCAGCCCGACATGCCCAGCCACCATCCCCCAGTGGCTGCGCCCCAGGCGAGTTAGCCCGCGCCAGAAGGTATGGCGATCGGTAGCGCGTTCCACTACCTCCATCACTGTCAGAACCAACGCCCACATCGACATCAGCAGGCCAAGCACGGTCATCGCCTTAATACGGTCCTGCATCAGCCACGGCAGCACCACGGCCAGCACAATCGACACCAGCGCCGCAACCAGCAGCCGCTTACGCAGCTTATGCAATTCATCGCGCCGCCAGCGCACCAGCGGCCCAATCCCCAACAGTAGCGAGAAGGGAATCATCAGCACGATAAACAGCGAATTAAAGAATGGTTCACCAATTGAGATACTACCCAGCCCCAATAATTTATGAATCAGCGGCAGTAGTGTGCCCAACAGCACCACCAACATCGCGGCGATCAGCAGGACGTTATTCCCCAACAGCAGCGACTCGCGCGACCACAGCTCATGGCGTACCCGAGAGCGCACCTTCCCGCCTTTAATGGCAAATAGCAGCAGCGAGCCGCCGATGGTGATCACCAGCAGCGCCAAAATAAACAGGCCGCGCGTCGGATCAGAGGCGAATGAGTGTACAGAGATGAGCACCCCGGAACGCACCAGGAAGGTGCCGAGCAGGCAGAGCGAGAAGGCGAGGATTGCCAGCAGCACGGTCCAGGATTTGAAGCTACCCCGCTTCTCCGTTACTGACAGTGAGTGAATCAGCGCCGTGCCGGCCAGCCACGGCATCAGCGAGGCGTTTTCGACCGGATCCCAGAACCACCAACCGCCCCAGCCCAGCTCGTAGTATGCCCAGGCAGAACCCAACACAATGCCCACCGTCAGGAAGCTCCACGCCGCCAGCGTCCACGGACGCGACCAGCGCGCCCAGGCGCTGTCCAGACGTCCGGTCATTAACGAGGCGATGGCAAAAGCAAAGGCGACGGAAAAACCCACGTACCCCATGTACAGCATCGGTGGATGAAAAATCAGTCCAATATCCTGCAGCATCGGATTCAGATCGCGGCCTTCGATCGGAAAGTCCGGCAGCGTGCGAACAAACGGGTTCGAGGTCAGCAGGATGAACACCAGGAAGCAGAAGGAGATCATCCCCATCACCGCCAGCACGCGGGAAGATGCTTCCAGGGGAATGTTGCGGCTCAGCGCCGCCACGGCAAAGGTCCAGCCGCTCATCAGTAGCACCCACAGCAGCAGCGACCCTTCGTGCGCCCCCCAGGTAGCCGCCACGCGATACCATACCGGCAGCAGCGTATTCGAGTTACTGGCGACATACTGAACGGTGAAATCATTCACCACAAAAGCATAAACCAGTATCAGGAATGACCCGAGGATCGCCGCAAACATGGCAAACGACAGCGGTTTCGCCAGCGCCATCATCCGCGTATCCTGGCGCATCGCGCCCCAGGTCGGATACAGCCCGAGCAGGCAGGAAATACCCAGCGCCAGGCACAGCAGAAAATGCCCAATTTCAGGGATCATTGCGCGGCTCCTTGTTGATTCCCGGCAGGGTGATGATTTTCATCCATCGCCTCTTTAATCTCCGGAGGGGTATAGTTTTCATCGTGTTTCGCCAGCACCTCTTTGGCGCGAATATGGGTACCGTCTTGCAGTGTTCCTTGTGCCACCACTCCCTGCCCTTCTCTGAACAGCGCTGGCAGGATCCCCGTATAGCTCACCTCTACCACACCGCGCGCATCGTAGAGCTTAAAGGTCACGTCCAGCGTTTTATCGTCACGCTTCACGCTGCCGGGCATCACCATGCCGCCAATGCGCAGGCGCTGTCCCGGTTCCGGCTTCTGGCCATTTTCCCGCTTGCCGTAAATGATTTCCCCCGGCGTATAGAAGAGATCGATATTGGCGCTGAGCGCATACATCACCAGTCCGACCGTCAGCGCCAGTCCTCCCAACACGCTACAGGCAAGCCAGAGTCGTACCTTACGCCGCGGATTCACAACGCCTCTCCTTTTTTACGCGCCGCCTGCATCCGGCGCTCGCGCGCCATTTGACGCTGTACGTCAGCCAGCAGCGCCCTGCGCTGCCAGCAGGCATGCCAGACCACAACCAGCAGCGAGAGCGCCGTCACGGCAACCGCCAGCCAGACATAAAAGGCGTAGCCGCCCATCTGCCAGAAATCACTCCAGGAGTGGAAAGCGCTGGTCATGAATTAACCTCGCTCTTGCGCCCGGAAACCAGCTGCGCCACCCATGGGCGACGACGTTCCTGCAGCAGAATCAAATTACGCATACGCATTAATGTCAGAGTAATAAAAAGGAATAAGAAGCCGAAAATCGTTAAACGCAACGGCATACGCATAGATGGATCGATGGTTTTCTGCATATTGGTCGACCCCTGATGCAGGGTGTTCCACCATTCAACGGAAAAATGAATAATCGGCAAATTGACTACCCCGACCAGAACGAGGATCCCGGCGGCGCGCCCGGCCAGGCGGCGGTCGTCAAAGGCGTGATACAAGCCAATCACGCCGACATATAAGAACAGCAGCACCAGCTCGGAGGTCAGACGCGCATCCCACACCCACCAGGTTCCCCACATTGGTTTGCCCCAGGCCGAACCGGTGACCAGCGCGATGAAGGTATAGACAGCGCCGGGAAGCGCCATCGCAATCACCGCGTTGTCCGCCATTTTCATTTGCCAAATCAGGCCCACAAAGGCGGTCACCGCCATCGAGCCATAAATCCCCATCGACCAGATAGCCGCGGGCACATGCAGATACATGATGCGATAGCTTTCGCCCTGCTGATAATCCGCTGGGGCGTAGACAAAGCCCCAGATGCAGCCCACCACCAGAAACAGCGCGCTCAGGAGTGCCATTGCCGGAATAAATCGCCCGCAGACCTTATACAACCGCTCTGGAATGGCGAGTTGGTGTAACGCTTTCCACATTTTTTCTTTGCCTCATATTCCCGGAGATGACGGAAGTTATTGCACGCTGATTCGTAACGCTGCCGCAGTGGCGAACGGACTTAAGGTGGCGCTTCCTGCCAGGAAGGCCCCGAGAATCGCCAGATAGCCGTCAACCGGCAGCAGCATCTGCGCCGCGCCCACGGCGGCGGTTGCAAAAATTAATAAAGGGATCATCAGCGGCAGCACCAGCAGGCTGAGCAATACACCGCCGCGCCGCAATCCGACGGTCAGCCCGACGCCAATCGCGCCAATAAAACTGAGCGTGGGCGTACCCAACAATAGCGTAAGCGCCAGCACTTGCCACTCCGCAACGGAGAGGCCGAACAGCGTGGCGATAAGCGGCGAAATGATTAACAGCGGTAGCCCGGAAACCACCCAGTGCGCGGCGACTTTCGCCAGCACCACCAGCGAAAGCGGGACTGGCATTAGCATCATCTGCTGCAACGAACCGTCCAGCCAGTCATCACGAAACAGCCGATCCATTGCCAGCAGCGAGGAGAGTAGCGCTGCTACCCAGACGATGCCGGGGGCAATTTGCCGCAGCAACTGCGGCTCCGGGCCAATACTGAGTGGAAACAGCGTGACGATAATCAAGAAAAACCACAGCGGGTTGATAATTTCGGCACAGTTACGAAAGGCAAGACGCAGGTCGCGCCAGAAAATCTGCGTGATCATGCCACAGCCGCCTCATACTCATTGAGCGTAATCGTGCGCAACGGGACGCAGAGAGGCCGTAAAGGTTGATGGGTTGTCAGAATAACTGCGCCGCCATGGACGACATGCTGCTCCAGTCGCGTGGTCAGTTTTTGCACGCCAGCCACGTCCAGCGCAGTAAAAGGTTCATCTAAAATCCAGAACATTGCGCGGCTGAGCCACAGCCTGGCCAGCGCTACGCGCCGCTGCTGCCCGGCAGAAAGCTGAGCCACAGCCACATCTTCAAAACCGACCAGTCCGACCTGCTCCAGCGCTTGCCAGCGCGTCTCAAACGACGCCTGCGGGTGATAAAAACGCAAATTTTCCTCCGCCGTCAGCCCCCCTTTTACGCCAACCTGATGGCCAAGCCACAACAGTTGACGATGCCAGTCGTCACGCATCCGATGCAGCGGTTTTCCCTGCCACAAAATCTGCCCTTCGCTCGGCGTTGATAATCCGGTTAGTAGCTGTAATAAAGAGGTTTTTCCTGCCCCATTAGGCCCCGATATTTGGACAACTTCGCCGGGCTGAATAGAACATGATAGGCGGCAAAAGAGTAGACGTTCATCCCGCAGGCACGCAATATTTTTTAATTCAAGCATTAGAAGGCGGATCCAGTTCGGGAGCGCAGCGTATTCAAGGATCTACAGTATAGCGAAAGTATGCGTTTCAGTTTGCCAAATATGTTAAAAAATATAAAACGCTCATGATCTGGAACATTATCGTAATATTTATCTCATCACGAATGTTTCATGATTATTAATAATAACTCGCCGATTAAGCGATAACCGCCATTTTTTCGCCAGCCATCAACCATGCCAACCCACCCGCACCCTACAAGTGTACAATTAACAGACATAAATGCTGCATATGCATTTTTAATATTAAAACTTAGGAAGGACAGTGCTGATATTAATCTTTTCTCTCCCTGGTTGTATGCTACGTTAATACACTTTCAAAAAGCAGGGACAATAAAATGAGTGTTATTTATGTTGTTGTTTTAACCTATATAAAACCGTTGAATGACGTTGATAGCCTACTTCCTGCCCACGTGGATTGGCTGCAAAAAGGCTATGCGGAAGGTTTATTCCTGGCATCAGGCCGCAAAATTCCACGTTCCGGTGGTGTGATATTGGCAAAATCTGATGACGCTGAGAAATTAGAACACTATCTGAGTCAGGATCCCTTCCAGCAGGCTGGCGTCGCGAAAGTTGAGTTGATCCCATTTGAAGCGACCATGACGACTGCCGCCTTAAAAGATATTCTGTAATACCGCAAAAACAAAGCCCGGTTTCCCGGGCCTTGAAGACGGCGTACTCATCAGTTGTAAGCGTTGAGCGTTCGCTGACAGAGCGCCGAGCGAACGCAATCATCTTTATTGAAACGAACGATCCCAACCATTTCATCTTCTTCGAAACGGGCCAGCGCATCGCTTAGCCCTGAGCGAACGTGGGCGGGTAGATCGCACTGGGTTACATCCCCATTCACAATCACCGTCACATTTTCCCCGAGGCGAGTCAAAAACATCTTCATTTGTGCAGCAGTAACATTCTGAGCCTCGTCAAGAATGACCACGGCATTTTCAAATGTTCGTCCACGCATATAGGCGAACGGCGCGATTTCCACCTTACCAATCTCAGGTCGCAGGCAATATTGCATGAAGGAGGCTCCCAAACGTTTCACCAGCACGTCATACACCGGGCGGAAATAGGGAGCGAACTTCTCGGAAACATCTCCAGGTAAGAAGCCGAGATCTTCATCAGCTTGCAGAACCGGACGGGTTACAATAATCCTGTCCACATCTTTGTGGATCAGCGCCTCTGCTGCTTTTGCCGCGCTGATCCAGGTTTTACCACACCCGGCTTCACCGGTGGCGAAGATCAGCTGTTTACTCTCGATAGCATTCAGGTAGTGCGCCTGAGCCTCATTTCGCGCCGTGATTGGCGTGGCATCGCGACTATCACGCGCCATTCCGATCGCTTCTACGCCGCCCATCTGCACAAGCGAGGTGACCGATTCATCTTCACGTTGCTTATGGCTACGCGAGTCCCGCCTCAGCACCCGTTTTGCTTCGCGACGAGCTTTGATCACTGCTTTTTGTCTTCCCATGGATAGCACCTTGAGTTGTAGGTATACATCACACGCGCCGTTGGCGGCACGATTATGCGCACGAACATCTGAGGGTTGGCTTCCTTGTAAGCCATTGCTTGCTTTTGGATAAGACGCCACCCACGGCTACGCGCACCGTACAGGGCGTCAGTTACAAGGATAAAAAGTGAAAGGGGGAGAGATTTAGCGGTGACGAAGTGGCTACCGGAAGAGAAACGTCCGCGTAAGGTACTGCTGTTACTGTGAAAAACGTGTCCAGTACAGGACTTTTCCATTCGCGATCTCCATAGTGAACAACTATCACCGCCGGGAACTACCGCTGTTACTTATAAGTACATCATAATCTTTCGCTAATGCAACAATATTTTTACTTGCCATTAACTTGATTTTGACTTGTCGCTACAGACAGTCTCTTGCAGAAAGATGACAAAATTATTTCATTCACAGACCGATCATAAAAAATAATTCGTTCATTCATGAAGATGTCAGTAAAAGCCCCGCCGCGCTGCGGGGCATAGATATCAAGCTTCGAGCAGACTCTGTCCGAGATAATGATCTGCGGTTTTGACACCCGGCAACGCAAAGAAGTAACCGCCACCAATTGGTTTGACATACTCCTCCAGCGCTTCACCGTTCAGGCGTTTCTGCACCGTCAGAAAACCTTTTTCCAGATCGTGCTGATAGCAAACGAACAACAGTCCCATATCAAGTTGACCGGAATTGGTCACGCCAAGCGAATAACTATAACCGCGACGCATCATCAGGCTGGACTCGGTCTCCTTCGTACGCGGGTTTGCCAGACGGATATGGCTGTCGAGCGCAATCACCTCACCTTCTGGATCGCTGGCATAGTCAGGCACATCGTGCTCATGCTGCATACCCAGCGGCGCACCGGTGTGTTTATCGCGACCAAAAATCGTTTGCTGTTCTTTCAGCGGCGTGCGATCCCAAAACTCCACGCGGAACTGAATGAGCCGCACGGCCTGATAGCTGCCGCCTTGCGCCCATGCAGGTTCGCCCTGCCCGTCCGTAACCCACACCACGTTTTGCATCAGCTTCGCATCTGTAGCGTCCGGGTTCGCGGTACCGTCCTTAAAGCCAAGCAAGTTGACCGGGGTCTCTTTCCCTTTACTGCGCGCGGCGTGATCGGAAATAAATCCTTCACGTTTCCAGCGAACGCTGAGCAGATCGGGCGTATGTTTGATGATATCGCGCAGCGCGTGGATGACGGTGTCCTGTGTGTTGGCGCAAATCTGCAACAGCAGATCGCCATGGCACAGCGCTGCATCCAGAGAATCATTCGGGAAGCGCGTCATTTTTTGCAGCTTTTTCGGCATCTGCGGTGTCAGACCATAGCGCTCGTCAAACAGCGAGGATCCGACCGACAACGTGATCGTCAAATTGTCTGGTGCGATGTATGCGCCAAGGATACCGGAATCCATCGGCGGTAACCGCGGATTCGGCGTATCCGGCGCAGGCCCACCGGTAGTCAGAAACGCAAAACGACGGGTTAGCAACCGGAACAGACGTTCAAGATCGGCCTTATCGCTGGCGAGAACATCGAACGCCACCAGCATCATGGATGCCTGCTGCGGCGTCAGGATCCCCGCCTGATGTTGGCCATAAAACGGCTGCACTTCACTGCGCGCATCAGGAGACAACGTTCCCGGCGCGCTTTGCGGTTTTTGCGCATGGGCAACCGGGCATCCGCCGGCCAACGCCAGCGCGCCACCCAAAGCGCCCATCCCTTTCAACAAACGTCGGCGTGACGGTTCGCTCACGCCGTTTTCATTATCTTGCTGCATAGTGCTTAATCCAGACCCAGAACACCGCGTAATTGAGACAAGTCTTCCGCCAGCGTCGTGATTGGCCCTTTCAGCGCATTGCGATCGGCATCGGTCAGTTTGTCATAGGTTTCAAAACCGTCTTTGGTACGGTACTTGCTCAGAATGGTATCGACTTTTTTGAAGTTCGCATCCACCTTCGCTAACAGTTCAGCATTGGATTTTTGTAACTGAGGACGCAGGAGATCGACAATTTTCTGCGCGCCATCGACGTTAGCCTGGAAATCCCACAGATCGGTATGGCTGTAGCGATCTTCTTCCCCACTGATTTTGCTGGCTGCGACTTCTTCGATCAGCCCTGCCGCGCCACCTACCACTTTCGACGGTGGGAAGGCCAGCTCGCTAATACGCGTTTGCAGGTCAAGGACATCGTGGTTTAACTGGTCGGCATACTTGTCCATCCCTTTGGTGGTATTGTCACCGAACAGCGCTTTTTCCAGACGGTGGAAGCCGGTAAATTTCGGATCGGCAGCTTTTTGTTCGTAATCATCTTCCCGCGCATCAATGCTGCCATCGAGATCGGAGAACAGTTCGGCAATCGGTTCAATACGCTCGTAGTGCTGACGCGTTGGCGCATACAAGGATTTTGCTTTTTCCACATCGCCGGCTTTAATCGCATCGGTGAAGGCTTTGGTACCCGCTACCAGTTGCGCGGTTTCTGCCGTCACGTAGGCTTTGTACTCGGTAATCGCGCCGCCCAGACTCAACAGAGCATCACTGTGCGCGGCATCCGCTGTAGCGCTTCCTTTTACAATCAGTTTGCCTTTCGGGTTGGTCAACAAACCACAGGTCATATCATATTCGCCAGGCTGCAGGTTGGCCGTCATTTTCTGGGTAAAGCCCGGCGCAATGTTTTCGCGCTCTTCAACCACCATAACGCCTTTGAGGATCTCCCACTCCAGCGCTTTCTGGCTGTGGTTCTGGATGATGAACTGCGTTTTCCCGGCGTTAACCGTGATCGTCATCGGCTCACACTGTTTATCGTTAACCGTGACTTTCACCTGCGGAATATCGGCGGCTTGTGCAGAAAAAACGGATGCAAACAGCGTGGCAACACCCAACTGCAGCGCACTACGGCGAAAATGAAACGTCATAACCTGGTCCTTTGAATAAGTATGTTGTAACTAAAAAGTATTCCGCATCGCGTTGTTTTTAAGGTGCGGTACGCGATGCCGTAGTGCCTGAACGCGGCGGTAGCGCAAAAATAATGAATGCCGGAATCAGGTAGATAAACCAGACAGCCACTTCACTCACGCTTGGCGCCTCCTGATAGCCGAAGATTCCTTCCATCAACGTGCCAAACAGCGAGTGCGTCGAAAGTATGCTGCTTATGTCAAACGCCACATCCTGAAAATGATTCCATAACCCGGCTTCGTGGAAGGCGCGGATAGCCCCAGCAGCGAGTCCGGCGGCCACCAGCAAAATGAACAGACTGGTCCACTTGAAGAATGCCCCGAGATTGAGACGAATACCGCCGAGGTAAATCAGGTAACCCAGTACCACCGCGGTGGCCAGCCCCAGCATCGCGCCCAGCGGCGGCCAGATGCCGACATCCTGCTGAAACGCCGCCAGCAGGAAGAACACCGACTCCAGCCCCTCACGGGCGACGGCAAAAAAGACCATCATCACCAGTGCCCAGCCGTGATGGTTGCCGCGCTGTAACGCGTTATCGACAGCCTGTTCAAGCTGGACTTTGACGTTACGTGAAACTTTACGCATCCAGAACACCATCCAGGTGAGGATCACCACAGCAATGACCGCCACGATGCCTTCGAACAGCTCCTGCTCTTTTTGCGGAAATTCCCCGGTGGTTTCGTTGATGAAAATCCCTAACGCCAGGCATAACGCCGCCGCCAGCAGCACACCAATCCACATCACACCAATCCAACGGCCACGCTGAGTCCGTTTCAGGTAGCTGGCAATCAGGCTGACAATCAGCGCGGCCTCTAACCCTTCGCGCAACATAATTAGAAATGGAACAAACATGCGAAGAACCCTTAAACGTTATTCTCAGTCAATTGATGCAAAGAAAAGTAAATTACAGTGATAGTGATTATCATTACAGGAAAGAAAAACTCAAGCAGAATGTTTTGAGAATGATGACTGAATGTAAAAGGTTAGGCAGGTAATGGTTATAGCGAGCTTGCAGCGTAGGTAATAAAAGCCCCCCACATGCGTCAATGTCATTAAGTTAACGCCTCTATATCAGAA